>PLUJ01000183.1:0-207 GCA_003165455.1 Acidobacteriaceae bacterium
GCGATTCGAGCTTGTGCTCGCTGCGCAGGTGCGATTTGTTCTTGAAAAAGAAAAAAAAGAATACGGCGAACGTGATGGCGAGGAACCAGGCGAACCAGTCGCCGATCGAAGACTGTGCGAAGGCATGCACCGAGCTGATGATCCCGCTGCGCGTCAGGAAGGTTCCGAGGATGGCCAGCCAGAATGTGGCGAAGACCAGCCACATGT
>PLUJ01000183.1:308-4947 GCA_003165455.1 Acidobacteriaceae bacterium
GTGACCATGGTCCAGCGGCGGGTGATGTGGATCCACTTCTCGCCGGGATATTTCATGATCAACGCGCCCAGCGCAAAGGCGAAAGGCACGGTGAACCCGACGTAGCCCAGATAGAGCATGGGCGGGTGAATCACCATCTCCGGATACTGCAGAAGAGGATTCAAGCCATTGCCGTCGGCTGGGATGGTGCCCTGAACAATGGCAAAGGGATGCGCCGCAAAGTTCAGCAACAACAGGAAGAAAATCTGCACGCCAGACAAAACCACCGAAGCATAGGCAAATAGGCGGGGATCGGTCTTATAGCGCAGACGCAAGACGAAGCCGTATGCGGCTAACAGCAGCGACCAGAAAAGCAGCGAACCTTCCTGTCCCGACCACAGCACCGCAAATTTATAGGGTCCGGGAAGATCGCGATTGCTATGGTGCAGGATGTAGGCGATGGAGAAGTCATCGCGGAAGGCGCAGATCACCAGGACGACCGACGCGAGCAGCACGGCGACGAAGGTCGCGATCCCAGCCCGCCGGGCGGTTTCGCCGATGCGCTCCGATCCGTGACGCAGGGTCGCAACGAAACCATCGCCAGGGTTCACGGTTACCGCGCTGCGCCCTGCGCCCGCAGTTGCCAGTTGCGGCAAGCTGCGGTTTTGAAATACCAGCGCGACGATACCTGCGAGAAACGAATAAGCGCTTAACGCCAGTGCGAGAAGCAGCGCAAAACTACCAATTTCCGCCATTTGACGAGCCCCAAGCTATATTTTCAGAAACTCTCTTGCGAGGCAACAGGCGGGCTACAGTCCTTCAGCCAGAGACTGCGCCAAAATACCGGAAAAGATCGGCGAACCGTAAAGTTGAGTGGAAGCGGCGATCATACGTGATCGCCGCTCATGTTAAAAGTCTCTGTAAGTCTACGCGCTCTGCTGATGGTAGCGCTGCATGACTTCGCGTTCGGCGGTGACCCAATCCTCGGCTTCACTACCGGAACCGTGGCCGCGCTGTTGGAAGAGTTCATAGGCGCGCCGCCTGATTTCGTCTTCAATGTTGATCGGAACCACATTCCTGCGCGGCTCCGCTTTTTTAACTTCAAACATTTTATTGCTGCTGCCGTCGACCTTGCCGTCCGGCTTGCTGTTCTTCTCGGTGTTGCTTTTAGTCGCGCTAGTTTTATCTGCCGCCTCAGCCTTGATTGGGTCTGAAGCGATCTGGGGTTCGGAGGCGCTGGTGGATGCCGCCACTTGAACGCTGGGATTTACCGCTTGTTGCTGGACTGGCGTGGCGCTGGGAATGTTGGCTGGATCGTTGACGTTAGGTTGGTTTTTGCTGGTGCGAGTGGATTTGCCACCTGATGGTGATTTAGCTTTTGCCATAGTCAAATGCTCCTGCATATCTAGGAATGGGATTAAATTGATCCGCGAACCACATACACTACGCCCGCGAATGTAAGAGGCCGTTTGGATTTTGGGTTGCGGATTAGCTTTAGTATAACCCCAGCGCAGGCTGTTCAAAACAACAGCTTTGTAAAAATGAACGGTACAAGCTTTGTTATAATCGGAGTTCTTCGATGGCGCTGTCATCTAACGGTTAGGATACCGCCCTCTCAAGGCGGGTATACGGGTTCGATTCCCGTCAGCGCTACCAACTTTGTAAGTTCTTCCGAACCCCAAAAATAACTCTCATCTCCCGCCTGCCGTTGTCTTCATTTGTTTTAGGATCGTCAACTGCTTACCCAGTTCTTCGTTGGAATCGGTGCTCGCTCCAGACTGTGCGTAGTACTCGATGAGATTCTGCTTTAGGCTTTCCGGCACGATTCGATCTGGCTTTGACGTCAGGCGAGCGAGTAACTGAGCATAAGTTTTATCGGCGAGAGGATAACCGCCCAGTTTGACAGGGTTTCCGGTATCGAGATCGATGTTTGGAAGATCAATGTTCGCAAGCGCCAAGGGCGTGTTTTGTCCCGCCGCTAATTTGTCTAATATCTCGCGAAATGTGTCGACCGTGTGGTTCACGCCGCGCAAGTACCACTCTTCCGTCTCGGGCGAGGGAATCTTAATTGCGAGGTCAGAGGCTGCTCCGATCTTTGGAGTAAGGAAAACCAGAACCGCGAGTAGATGAGCCTTTACACCCGGGCCGCGGTATGTGTGCTTCCAATGACGCTCGTAGTTTGTTTGCGCAACTCGCGCGGAAAAGGTTCGATACGCTTCGTCGCTCGGATGAACAGGGAATTGATGGCGGTGAAGCACGACTTCAGCTTCCGCGAACGCCGGTATGAAACTGCGTACGGACGTACGATAACTTCGAAGTGCGGGATGCGCCCGTCCCAAGACTTCGTGGATATCGAATCCGTAGATGTTAAGAAAGCCATCTTCCAGGAACTTCCGCGGGACCTTAAAACCGATGAAGCGAAGGTATGCCGGCGGGGCGAAATTCAGGTTCGTGAGCTCGTCGATATCGAAAGCGAATTCCGTTCGAATGTGACTGTGCGGGCTTTCCCCATACGTCACAATAGGGCCAAACTCGCGCCTGAGATTTGGAAACTCCACCGCTACGGACGGATTAATGGCTTGCGAGTGCCCGATTGAGTCTCCCAAGTAGTGCGACAATGCGCCGATGGCAAACGCATATTCGTCGATGGTACGGGCATTCTGGTAAAGCCAGACGATGAAGTCGCCCGCACGCACGTAGTGCGTAAGGTTGCTGAAAAATTGTTTGCCAAACGGATAGTAACCCATATCCTGGATGGCCGACCCTCCATAAGCGTAGGCGTGCGCCTCGCGTAATTGTTCTTCGGTTGAGCCGGGGAATCGCGCCAGCAGCAATGGGCGAATCGAATTGTTCCATGCCAGATCGATGAGTTCTTCATGGGTAAGAACCGAGTATGCCAGAGCGTTGAGAGTAAAAAGGAGTGCCGCGATCAGGATGGTCACTGTCCAGCGACAGGATGGCAGTTGGCCTCTCTTCATTCTCTGGCTGAGGCGGTTTTCTTCCGACGCGAACGCGGTTCCGGTGACCAATTGGAGCAGATTGACCTCAAAAGCATCAGCTTGATCGGATTGGCACACCAGATGTATCAGGTGTTTATTGTATTTCTGCGCATCAATGCCAGCGCCGGTTTAAGCACCTTGCATTTCCCGAGAAAGATCGACAAGTACGGGTCTGTGCAAACCTGACTGCTCCAATCGGTAGATCACGCCCAGCGGGCACAGCTTGCAGGCCTCAAACCTGTTCCCTTCGACATAAATTTCACGATGCACTAACCGGTGTGGGGTGGAGTGAAGAGCGGTATAGGAGCCAGAGGTAGGCACAACATCTCCGCTCGTATAGGTATTGAAGATTTTCATAAAATGACCTTCGTGCAGCAACTTCGCGTGGGTAGCAACTTTTCAAATTATCCTCCACCGATGCGAAAGGAGCAATACAGAATTCGCTGCACGTCTCAATGTAGTTCCACTTTAATCCCGGCGATTCAGCAAGGTACGGCATTTGACGAAGAGCCGGGCGTTCCTATGGCTGGGATGTCTACCGAAACTGATATCCAGGCTTGAGTTCGCAGCGGTAATTCTTAGACTGATCGCGGTCAACCACCATGTGGCAATCGGCCCAGCGTACGAAAAGGTCGGGGCCAAGCGGAAACACAATGGGATCTCCTGACACATCGGCTTCAATGCTAGGGCCTTCGGCCGTAGCTGGAAGGCTGAAGTTGAGGGCGCGTCCAAAGATGACCGGATAAGTTTCCCTTACCATATCGCTGGTCATGGGATGAACCACCTCGGCCTCAAGCAAGAAGGTAACGGTATCGGACCAGTTAAGAACGGAAACGTTGAAATGGCGATGATCCGGAGAAGAACTCTCCGTTTCAATTTTGGTGAACGGGCAAGGTCCGGCGATGCAAGAAACCCGGGCATTGCGAAATTCATTGCCTTCGCCGGCATCGAGCGAGAGTGAGCCAATACTCGCCTTCCACTTGCCCCCCGGCCCACAGGGAAGCTGTTTGTTACAACGCCTGTTTCCGGTATTCACGATTTCGAAGGTCTTAACGGCGCTGCCGATATTGGCCTCGGTTGTGGCCTTCATCGAATAGCGGATGCGCGTGTTCGAGATCGCAGAACCTCCACGCTGTTCGGCGTTCGTTTCTTGGTGGAGGGGAACCATGCGTTCCACGTAGATTTTGTCTCCGATGAAGTCGTTCACGTTCAGGGGCTGATAGTTTTCGCGCCTTAGTTCAAGAAGCACGGCTTGCGTTCTGCGAAGGCCCATGGGCAGAGTAAGAGTGAACAGGCCGGCGGCGTCGGATTTGGCAGTGCCGCCGCCGAGGGAATTAACCNNGCGATGGTCTTGCGTCTAGTCATTGCTACACCTTATGGTTAACATTCTAGGACACAGTTTGGGATTCGCAAGTCTGCACGTCCAAAACCGGTGCATCTAAGTTACATAAACATGAAAGAAAAGAGTCCGTTGACAAAGCGCCTGAGTCGCAGAGATCTCCTTTTTCAAATGGGTGGTTTAGGGCTGGCGGGATTGATTGGCCCGGGGAGCGTATTTTCGTTATCCAGCGAAATGGGTCAACAGCCGGCGTCCCAAATCCCGTCGGCTCCCGGCGCCCTCTCGCCAGATGACGACGCTTTTCTGGAGGAATTGGAGAGGA
>PLUJ01000259.1 GCA_003165455.1 Acidobacteriaceae bacterium
GAGTTCAGGTTCGGCATGTTGAGGCTGAGCGAGTAGATCTTGCGAGTGCCAAACACTTGGCGCTCGGCTTCCGTGATGTTGGCGTCATTGGCCGATTCGGCGCTGCTTGCGGCGTGTGGCATGCGTGCGCCGGCGATTAGATTCGGATTCACCGTATTCGAACTGGAATTGCCGCCGACATAGAGGCCTGAAGGAAGGCTGGTGTTGCGGTTCTTGCCGGGTGCGCCAGCATTCTTATCCGAATCGGCGGGAGCGCCGGAGGCTCCGGGACGTCCATTGGGAGTTGAAGCGAAAGTTCCGCGGCGATTGCCCGCGGCGGGTCGAGGAGGGGCGGATACCGCGGGATTGAGGCTGAGGGCGACGATCGCTGCTCCCGAGCGGGAGCCTCCCGAGGCGCGCAGCGACGAGGGTGGGGCGACCACCCGGGGAGTATTTCCGTGAACGGCGGCGCGGGTTTGAGGCATGGTGCGTTGTTCGGAAAGGCTGAGTTGAGGAGCGGGTGCGATTATCGCGCTGCGGCCAATGTTCATGTCTCCGAGATGGCGATTGGAAGCGGCCTCGAAAGTGGGAGGCGGCGCGACAACGTTGGGCTGTGGCGCCAGCATGGCTTGCCGCTGGGATCGATCGACGGTGGGTGGTGGCGCGACGATGGAATTTTCGAGTTGCGGCGCGAGGCGGGAAATCTGAGATGCGGGGACGAGCGGCGCGGGAGCGATTGGCATGCGCGGCGTATCAGACCAGGCCACGGTGTTAGGCAATGGGACGTCATGCTGGATGGGAATGCGAGGGGCGGCGACGATGGTTTGCGAATGATTGTCAGATTCCCGCGGCACAGAGATCACAGGCTGAGGGGAAAAGCCGGGATCAGCTTTCTGGGCGTGACCGGCGTGGGGCGTGGCTGTCTTTGAACGGAGAGTGTTCAACGGCGGCAGATATTCCGAGGCGGAGTAGTACACGACATCGGCATGGTTGAATGCGGACTTCGAAACGGCATGAGGCTGGAGCGCGAAGAATCGCGATGCCGCGACGATCAGGATGATTGCCAGAAGGTGATATCCCCCGGACTCAGAGAATCGTCGCCAGGGGAGTTTGCGGTTGACGAAAACATCGGGCCAGAAAGTGCCGGGTGCAGACTGAAGATGCAAGGGAGGAAGTGGGGCCGGCCGAAACAGATCCTGAAGATTTTGCTTGAAGGTTTGGAACCAGGGGGCTGGGTCGATCAGCAGGCGCAGGTCCGCGGGCTCGGTCAACCTGGCTACGGGGATTGTGGGGGAGTCGGCTACTTCAGGCATCGTCCTATCTTAGATGCAGGAGTGATTTCGCGCTGCGGTGACGTCGAAATAGGTAGGGGCAGGCGTCGAACGGGTCTCCGTGTCGAAGGCTGAAAGTCAAAGTCTTTAACACAGGGGACACAGAGTAGGGCGGATTATTGACCGGCGCGCGCGGGGCTGATGACGAGGCGGCTAGTGATTTTCTTTTTGAGGTCGGGTTTTTCCTGGGCGTAGACAAGGTCCAGGCCGCCTTCCATGTTCGGCGAGGCTTCGGCGAGAGCGGCGGCGAAGGCGCGGAAGGAGCGGCTGACTTCCTGGCCTTCCTGCAGCACTACGGGCGTGCCGTGATCGATAGAGGGCGAAATGGCCTGGAAAGCGTTGGGAATTTTCCAGAGAACTTTGCAGCGGGTGGAATGTTCGACGTCTTCGTCGGTGAAGCCGGGAATTTTCTTGTAACGGCTGAGAACGATGCGGAGGCGGTTGCGTCCGGTACCTTCTTCGAGGAAATCGTGAATGCGTCCGGCGCTCCACAGGGAGACGACATCGGTTTGCGCGACGACGAGGACAGCGTTCGAAAGGTCGGACAGCAGGCGCGTGGTGGCATCCAGGCGACCGGAGGCGTCGACGACCACATAGCGATAATGACTGGCGAGCAGGTCGAAAAGGCGGGCGAGCTCGGCGGGCGTGGGAACGGACGGATAAGGTTGCTGCGGGCCGGCCAGAAGGTGCAGGCCATCTTTGCAAGGGGTCATCAGGCCATCGAGCAAAGAAGCGTCGAGGCGGTGAAGATTTTCGAGGGCGTCGGGCACTCCAAAGCTGGGGCGGAGATTGAGGTGGAGCTGGGCGTGGCCGACGGGAGCGAAATCGACCAGAACTACGCCGCCATGGGATTGCTGAAGGGCGACGGCGGTGTTGACAGCGGTGGTGGTGGCTCCGGCGCCGCCTTTGGCGCTGAGAAAAGTGAAGATGCGAGCTTTGCCGGCACCGCCGCGGGTACGCGTGCGGTTGGAGCTGAAACGGGTGAGGGCTTCGAGGAGCGCCTCAGTGCCGGCGGCATCGTCCAGAAACTCGCCCGCTCCGGCGCGCATGCTGGCCACGATGGTGGTGGGCTGCTGCATGGTGCTGTTGGCGAAAATGGCCAATTGCAAAGTGTTGGACTGAATCAGTTCGATCGCGCGGATGGCGGAATGCGGATTGTCGGGAGAGATATCGACGATCACAACTTCGGCGCGCAGATCCTGAATCTGACGAAGAATCGGGTCGGTGGGGCTGGAAGGAAAGCCGATGTTGCTGAATACGGCGCGCGCCAGGCGCGTAGACTCGACGCGGCGCTGCAGTTCCGATAAATGATCACGGTCTTCTGTCAGGAGCGCTACGGCGATCCCATGCATGGCGCGGTTCTCGCTGATTTCTCTTGGTGTTTGCATGTTAGAGAGAAAAAGTACCCCTCGCCAAGTGACCTAGGTAACCGGCAGAGAGCTGATGTCGTAAAAATCGCACAGAAACGATGTGCGGCGACTTAAAGATGGAAAACCCGGCGAGGTGCAAAGCAGGATTTTACTTCCCGGAGGTTACCGCACTGATTGAGAGCATTCTAATTCACAGCGCAAGGATTGCAAAGGTCACGGAAGAACTAAAGATTTATCAACTGTGGAAAATGTTGAGAAACCGCGATGAGGTCAGTCGTTGGAGGAGTGCAGGATGATCGATGCTGGGGTGGAAGGGTCTGAAACGGCGGTCTGGCTGTGCAGAGCGGAGATTCGGCGGAATTCGGCGGGACCGTCGTCCTCGTCGGAAAGGTAGTCGTAGCCGTTGAGACATACGGCAACGCCAATCTTGGCGCCGGGGGGCTTGGGCTTAAGTTCGATCGATGCAGTTTCGGCCGAGGAAGGGTTATTTCGCGGAACGGTCCGGTCTTTTTCAAGATCACTCTCTTTTCGGAAGTCTTTTCCGTCATCTCTCCTGTCATCGGCGTTCACGATTCGAAGAATGCGACCTCGGCAACGGACACGCATGTTTTCGCCGAGAGTGATTTCGCTGGGCATTCTCAGAGTGAGCTCGATTTCAGCGCCCTCGGTGAGGGGAAGTTCGGTGAAGAAAAACGCTCCACGGGAGCTGAGATCCTGAGTGAATCCCAAGCCTTCGGCGGAGGTGGAAACATCGCGCACGGAGACTGGAAGATTGAAATCGAAGCGCTGACCAATGCGGCGTTCAACGCCAACGGGTGGAGTTGTCATTGTAGAGTTCCTTGGGCAGTCGCCGGGAAGCAATAGCCACTGTAGCGCAGTCCGGGCTGTCTGGGAAGTCGCAATTTTGTAAATGATGCAAGCATGAGCGCGCCATGAGGCAAGTATTTGGTGTCGTGGCGGGAGGAAAGGTTTGCTGGACGGCGGGAACGGCAAAAATTTGCTCGGAGCGACCTGAATTTTTGCCCGAGCGAGGTCATGGTTCGAAATCGTGTGCTCGAACTTATATCCATCGATGGAGCGGTTCGCGTCATCCAAAGGATTCATTGTGTCAGACACTAGAACTCAAATCGGTGAAGAAGCGGCGGCGGGCCCGGGTGAGTCGGTTGCAAGGCGGGAATCGCGCTGGCTGGTAGCTTCGCGGGCGCTGCGGCACCGAAACTTTCAGCTTTTCTTTAGCGGACAACTGATCTCGCTGATTGGGACCTGGATGCAGAGCGTGGCGCAATCCTGGCTGGTCTACCGGCTGACGGGATCGGCACTGCTGCTCGGGGCAGTGGGATTTGCCAGCCAGATTCCGGTATTTCTTTTCTCGCCGCTGGGAGGAATTGCGGCGGACCGTTTCGACCGCCGGAAGATTGTGGTGGCGACGCAGGTGGGATCGATGCTGCTGGCGTTTGTGCTGGCGGGGTTGACGCTGCTGGGGAAAATCCATGTTTGGCATGTTTTCGTGCTGGCGGCATTGTTGGGAGTGGTGAATGCGTTCGATATTCCCGGGCGGCAATCCTTCCTGGTTGACATGGTGGGACGCGAAGACCTGATGAATGCGATTGCGTTGAATTCATCGATGTTCAATGGGGCGCGGGTAGTGGGGCCGGCCATAGCGGGGATTCTGGTGGCGCGGATTGGCGAAGGATGGTGCTTTTTCGCGAATGCGGTGAGTTATATCGCTGTGATTGTTGGGCTGTTGCTGATGAAGGTGGTGAGTACGGCGCGGCCAACCATGACGTCTCCGCTGGAACATATGCTGGAGGGATTTCGGTTTGTGAACCGCACGGCGCCGATTCGGGCGCTGCTGCTGTTGTTGGGGCTGGTGAGTTTAGTGGGGATGCCGTATGTGGTGCTGATGCCGATTTTCGCCGACAAGATTTTGCACGGCGGGGCGCGGGGCCTGGGGATTCTGATGGGCGCGACTGGGATTGGCGCGCTGTTAGGGGCTTTGACGCTGGCTTTTCGCGAAGGAGTGAAGGGACTGGGGCGGTGGGTGGCTTTGTGCTGCGCCGGTTTTGGAGTGAGCCTGGTGGTGTTCGCGCTGTCACACCGGTTTTGGATTTCCGTGATTTTGCTACTGCCGGTGGGCTACACGATGATGCTGCAGATGGCTTGCTCGAATACGTTGATTCAGGTAATGGTTCCGGATGCACTGCGGGGGCGGGTGATGGCAGTGTATTCGATGATGTTCATGGGCATGGCTCCGATTGGGGCCCTGCTGGGCGGCGCGATTGCGGATCACCTGGGAGCACAGGTAACGGTGGGGATTGGGGGCGTGGCTTCGGTGTTCGGGGCATGCTGGTTTTGGCTGCAGTTGCCGAAGATTCGAGTGGAAGCGCGACGGTTGATTTTCGCCCAGAATATGGCGGGCGGAGAGCCTTCCGACATGACAGCGCAGGCGGTAGAGGATTAGCGCGCGCGAAGGCGGTTGGGTATTAGGCGTCGGGTGCTGTCGGACTCTCCTGTTCCTGTGGAACCCATCTTGTGGAACCCATCCTGTGGAACTATCCTGTTTGGTCCATCCATCTGATCCATCCATCCAAAAAATTCGCCGAGTCGATCCAAAGAAGTGCCCGTGCATACTTCACCCCTCGTTCCAGAACCCGTTAAACTCTTGCTTTGCCGACGTTGAGCAAGGCCCCGATATTGGCAAGACTACGCAAACGGGGGGTACTCCGCAGCTGATTCAGTTCTCGTTGAAGTATTCGTTCCAGCGGATTGGTAGGACGCCCAGAGTCTAGCGATAAGCTTCCGGCGGAAATCCGGTGATGCGGATGCCGCCGTGGCCTTTGTGGCGGATATTAAGGCCGATGAGCAGCGCGGTAATCTGTTCGAGGATGCGGGCGTTTTCCAATTTGCCGCCATCGATGGCGCGTACGCCTGGGAGTCGAGCGGCAAGCGTGAGCGTGAGTTGAAGCGCGTCGGGATCGTCGCTGCAGACGATGACATCACAATCGAGAGCTTCATTTCCGTTCAGAAGGTCCGCGGAGAGATTGTGGAATGCCGCAGCGATAGTGACTCCTTTGGGAACCAATTCCGCGGCCTGTTGGGCAGCGGAGCCTTGCCAGACGCCTAGAGTGCGGGAGGCGCGGCCGCCAACTCCGGCGGCGAGAGGGACGGTGGCATCGATCAGAATGCTGCCGGAGCGGATGGCAGGCTTGAGTTGCTTCAGCAGCGTGGCTTGGCCTTCGAACGGGACGGTCAGCACCAGAACGTCGGCGGCAGCGCACGCGGCGGAATTTTCCATGCCGGAGATGCGCGCTTGATCGCCGACTTTGGATTTAATTTTGTCCGCGGCTTCCTGGGCGCGGTGGGCATCGCGCGATCCGATAATGATGGTCTCTCCAACTCGGGCCCAACGCAGCGCCAGGCCCGTACCCGCTGGGCCTGTCCCTCCTAGAATGGCGATCGGACGCGAATCAGGCAAATTCGCGCTCCAGGGCTTCTTCCGCAATTAATTCGTCCAATGGAAGCTTGATGTTAATCCGAGTGTAGGTTGTGTTGCGCTCGGCGGGGATGCGACCGGTTTCGAGGATCAAAGATTGAAAATCCTCCGGGCTGGTGTATTGCCCGGCGGTAGCTCCGGCTTCGCGAGAGATATTTTCTTCCATCAAAGTGCCGCCGTAGTCGTTGGCGCCGGCATGGAGGCAGAGTTGAGAAAGCTTGCGATTCAACTTCACCCAGCTCACCTGGATGTTATTGATGGCGCCGGCAAGCAGAAGCCGGCTGAGGGCATGAACTTTGAGATGTTCGGCGAGCGTGGGCCCGGCGCGGGACAAGCCTTGCTGAAAGAGCAGCGTATTCTGGTGAACGAATCCGAGGGGGACGAATTCGGTGAAGCCGCCGCTGTCGGCCTGGATTTCGCGTAGGAGAAGCATCTGGCGAACCCAGTGCTCGGGCGTTTCCGCGTGGCCGTACATCATGGTGGAAGTGGAGCGGATGCCGAGGCGGTGCGCGGTGCGAATGACTTCGATCCACTGCTCGGTAGTGAGCTTATTGGCGGAAAGAACAGCGCGGATTTGGTCGTCAAGGATTTCGGCGGCGGTTCCGGGGAGAGTGCCGAGGCCGTTGTCGCGGAGCATCGCCAGATAATCCGCGAGGGGCATGCCGGTGAGTTCGACGCCGTAGACGATTTCCATCGGCGAGAAGGCGTGGATGTGCATGGAAGGCACGGCGCGCTTTACGGCGCGGAGAATATCGCGGTAATAAAGAGGAGGCAGGCCATGCGGCAGGCCACCCTGGATGCAGACTTCGGTGGCGCCAAGTTCGGCGGCCTCCATGGCCTTTTGAGCAACATCTTCGGGCTGGAGAAAATAGGTATCGGACTCGCGAGGGCCGCGGCTGAAAGCGCAGAATTTGCATCCCACAAAGCAAATGTTGGTGAAGTTGATGTTTCGATTGACCACGTAAGTAACAAGATTGCCGCAGAGTTCGGCGCGTAGCAGATTGGCAGCGGTGAGCAGTCCCAGCAGATCGTGATCTCCGGCGTGGGCTAATGCGTAAGCTTCTTCGGTGGAGATGGCCGCGCCATTTTGAGTTTCCAGAATTTTTTCCAGCGAAGAGCGCAAGGCTGGCGATACTTGCGAAGCGACGTCGAACCAGTCGAGAGCAGGAAAATTTTCAAGCTGCGAATTTGCGAGATGTGCGGCCACGTTTTTCTTCGAACCTCTTCTTGCGGAAGCCTATTCCGTCGAGCCCTTGGATTCCAAATTACTCCTGAAGGCTGCCGTTTGGCGAGAGGCTAGCGGAATAAGTCGGCTGCTTTCGGGCGAAGCAGATCGCGCGTGCGGCCGGTGGCGGACCCATAGGAAAATCCCCGAATGATGCAGGCGGGAGTACGGTTGAGTTTGCCGCAGACCAGGCCGGCAGCGGCGGCGAGTTCGTCGGCGATAGCTTCAAGGCTGGCGCGCAGGGTGTAGCCGTGTGGATCACCGCGGCCGCGATCGTCGCGAATTGGTTTCATGCCAGCGATTCCGATGCAGAACTCGACAAGGCCCTCGCGCCAAGGCCGTCCGAATGTGTCAGTGATGAGAACAGGGATGTGCAGGGCGGTGCGTTTTTTGAGCTCGCGATGAATGCGGCGCGCCGAGCGGTCGGGATCGGCGGGAAGCAAAAGAGCGTGGCTGCCACCGTCGACATTGGAAACGTCGACGCCGCTATTGGCGCAGATGAAGCCATGACGGGTTTCGGTAATAAGCACGCCATTCTTGCGACGGATGACTTCGGCGCTTTCACGCAGGGAGAGTTCGATCACACGGGGATCAAGGTTATATCTCTTTGCCCAGGCGCGTGAGTCGGCGGAGGGACTGATCGTTGTGAGATCGACGATCTGACCTTCAGATTTCGACACGATCTTGTGCTTCACGATTAAGATGTCGCCAGATTCGAATGCAAGACCGTTCTGCCGCAATGCGGTGAGAAATTCATCGGGCAGAGAATCGCCGGGCTTGATTTCGGTTTTCAGCGGGATCGGAATGAGACGGATTTCGGCTGCAGTTGGGTTCGGAGATTTGCGTCGCGATGCTTGCGTAGCTCGCGCAGTCGTACTCACAAACGCTCCGGCGTGTTCGGGATTCGTCCTTCGGATGCCCATTGGCGAAGCAGGCGTTGGCTGCGGGTTTCGCCGGGATGGGAAAGAAGATCATGCAGATCTTCCGGATCGTCCACATCAAGAGCGATGCTGGAAAGCTTCAGCACGTGGCAAGGTTTCCCGGTGGCTTGGGCGGCAGCGTAGTGCGGCTTGAAGCTGTCATTGCCGAAACGTAGAGGAAACAAATCGGCGGGACGGCGAAAGGCGGCGTTCGTACCACGATCATCGGCGGCGGGAACGAGCACTGAGCCTTCGGTCGGCGCATGCGACAAAATCTGATCGATTTCAGTGGCTTGAATCAGAGGGATGTCCCCTGGAATGACGAGCGTGCTTTCGATGCCGCGAGCTACACAAAGACGCGTGGCCATCTCGATGGCAGCGGTTTCACCGGAATTGGCACGGTCGGGGATCAGTTCGAAATCGTACTGCTCGGCCAGTTCGATGGCGAAGGGATCATCGGTGACCAACGCGCAGGCGGGGCGATCTGCCCATGCGGCAAGCGCGCTTACCACGTCCTGCAACATGGCATGAGCGAGTTCTGTGCGGGAAGGCTGATCCAGCAGGGCGGCGAGCCGCTGCTTGGCTGAGGATAAATTCTTGACTGGGATGAGAATCACGGCCGCTCGATGATGGCACTAGCTGCGGACGGGCGAGAACCGCCTTGCGCGGATTCGTCCGCGTTTGTATTGTCGGAGCTTAATCCGCTTATGGCCACAGCAAGAACGGTTCTGGCAAGTGCGGCTTTGTCGTCAGCCGTGCGCATGATGGTTTGCGTGCAATGCACCTGCAAGCTTCCTCTGCGAAGGCTTTCCGCGGTGACCGCATCCCTCGTATCACAGATTAAGATGTCGAGGAAATCTTCGTAGGCTTTGGCGACTCCGGAAATGGAACATGGCAATCCCTGTGCATTCATCAAAATGCCGGCGGGGCCCGCGACCGGTGCGCTGCCGATGATTGGGCTGATGGCGGCAACTTTGCCGCGTGCACCTGTAAGAGCTTCGCGGATGCCCGGGACGGCAAGGATCGGACCGATACTGGTGATGGGATTGCTGGGCGCAAGAAGGACTGCATCCGCGGTGAGAATCGCTTCGATGACGCCCGGTGCGGGTTCGGCGTCTGAAGCTCCAGCGAAACGGACGGAGTTCACGGGATCCTGATACCAGCGCTGCACAAAATATTCCTCGAAACTCAACTCGCCAGAAGGAGTATCGACACGAGTCTCGACGCGCGAATTGCTCATCGGCAGGATTCGTGCTTTCACGCCAAGCTTATCGCAGATAGTCGAGGTTGCTTCGGAAAGTGTTTTTCCTTCGGCGAGAAGGCGTGATCGCAACAAGTGAACCGCAAGATCGCGGTCGCCGGTGTGGAACCACGTGGGCTCGCCGAGTTGTCCCATGGCTTGCAGACAAAGGAAAGTGTCGCCTTTCACGCCCCAGCCGCGCTCTCGGCTGAGCATTCCAGAGAGAACATAGGTGATGGAATCAATATCCGGCGACACGTAAAGGCCCCACCAAAGCAGGTCGTCGCCGGTGTTCACGATAAGGGTGATTTCTTCCGGCGGAGTAACCTGACGCAGACCATCGACGAATTTTGCGCCGCCGGTACCGCCCGTAAGGACGCAGATCATGCGGCTTTCCTCATGCGGCCCTCGGAATTATCGCCAAGCCTTCATGGTCGCGGGCGGAGCGAAGCCGGTCGGAAAGCAATGGAGATTTCGAAATGGCCGAGTGCAAAAACTCGGGATACACAGGCAGCCGCTGACGCAATTGAAATCCTTTCGCTTCCGTACGCCGGCGCAATTGTTCGAGATGCGGCCACGGTTTTTCGGGATTGATATAGTCAGGCGTCAATGGAGAAATTCCTCCCCAATCGTTGATGCCGGCATCCAGCAACTCCTCATAATACGGCGCATTGAGGTTGGGGGGCGCCTGGATATTGACGATGGGCATTAACAAACGAGCTACCGCTATAGTGCGAAGCATCTCGCCCAGCGTAGGTTCTGGGGAGTGAGCCATGGGAATGCCGGGTTTGGCGCGAAAATTCTGGATGATGACTTCTTGTATGTGCCCGTAACGCCGGTGCAGATCGAGGATGGCCAGCAGCGTATCGACGCGGTCCGTCATGGTTTCGCCGATGCCGATCAACAATCCGGTGGTGAAGGGAACGCGTTGCTTCCCGGCTTCCTCAATGGTGCGCAGGCGCTTGGCGGGAAGCTTATCGGGGGCGTTGTCGTGGGCCGCGCCGGGGTTCAACAGTTCCCGATTGGTGGATTCGAGCATGAGACCCATGCTGGGCGAAACGGTGGAAAGGCGGGCGATCCATTCGGCGCTGAGCAGTCCGGGATTGGGATGCGGCAGCAGGGTGGTTTCGCGAAGGACGAGTTCGCACATGGCCTCGAGATAATGGAGTGTCGATTTGTAGCCGAGATGGCGCATCGTGTCTCGCATTTGCGGAAACAAGAGCTCGGGCTTGTCTCCCAGGCTGAAAAGAGCCTCGGTGCAACCGAGTTTCTCTCCCTCGCGAGCCACGGCGAGCACCTCGTCCGGGTTCATGGTATGAGCGCCGGGGTCGCCGGGATCGCGACGGAAGGTGCAATAGCCGCAATAGTCGCGACAGAGATTGGTGAGAGGCAGGAAGACCTTGCGGGAATAGGTGATTACTCGCGGCTTGAATTTTTCCTTCGCTGCCCGCGCAGCCGCCAGAAGCGCCGGCAGTTCGCGGTCAGGACACGTGATGAAGCGAAGTGCCTGATCGCGAGAAATGCTGGGCGTGGCCAGGTCCTGGCCGATGAGAGCGGCGGTCACGAGATTACCAATTCCTTGTTCTTAGCATGCAAATTGCGCACTTCAAATTTTCGAAAAGAGCTATCCCAACCGCTTCGATGCATCGAATCATACATGAGTCGCCCACTTTCACAGCCGGGCGATGAGCTGGGCTGGCATGATAATGTAGGCAGTCGCAATTCCACAAATGCCATGAGCCTGAGTCAAGCGGACTTTAGAAAAGCGATGGGGGCATTCGCCACGGGAGTCAGTCTCATTACCGTGGACGTGGACGGCGAAGTGCATGGGATGACCGCGAATGCGCTGACTTCCGTGTCGCTGGAGCCCCTGCTTTTACTGGTTTGCGTGGATCGCCGGGCGCGAACCCATGCGCACCTGCACGCGAAGAAAAGATTCGGCATAAATATTCTGGAGGAAAATCAGCGGGCGATTTCGGAGTATTTCGCGCGGTCATTCCAGAGCCAAAGCGGCGCGGAGCAAGAAACAGGAGCTCGATTTGACCGCACCGCTCACGGGACTCCGATGCTGCACGGCGCGCTAGCCTACCTGGAATGCGGGCTCAAGTCGACCCAGGATGCCGGGGACCACACCATTTTTATTGCGGAGGTAGAGGAAGCGGTGGTCCGAGCGGGAGCCCCGTTGCTTTTTTTTAAAGGCAATTACTGGAAGATCGGCGTCGAAGTTGAGGAAACTTAAAGGCCCGGGGCCTCTGAGGAGGACGCCGGGCCGGGGGGACTCGCAGACGTTGGAACCATCTTTGGCTTTCACCCTTGTGGAGAACAAGGTTGGACGTCACAAATGCATTGTGACGGATGTCACAAAGGACGGGTTGTTCGACAGGCTCGGGGTTAGGATTGGAATCGCCACTTTTCCGTAGAACGAGCATGTAACTAAGAACAAGAAGACTTTGCGCGAGGGACTACATGGCAGATAAATTGGCAAAAAGCGATTCGGAATGGAAGCAAACACTCACTCCAGAGCAATACCGCGTTACACGGGAGGCCGGCACCGAGCCCGCATTCTCGGGCAAATACTGGAACACCAAGGATGCGGGAACCTACCATTGCGTATGTTGCGGCGAGCCGCTGTTTGATTCTTCGACCAAATTTAATTCAGGCACCGGATGGCCAAGCTTCTACCAGCCTGCGGACCAAAGCAAAGTTGAGGAGCACAAGGATTCCGGCTATGGGATGGTGCGCACCGAGGCCCGTTGCGCCACCTGCGGCGCCCATCTAGGGCATGTTTTTGAGGACGGTCCGGCGCCTACCGGGTTGAGGTACTGCATGAATTCCGCTTCGCTTGAGTTGCAGCCGAAAAAAGTTGAAAACGAAAAAGAGTTGCAGCCGAAAAAAGATTGAAGCTCAAAGAAGAAGAGAGGTAGTGTCCGGGGCGGATTTGTGCCCCGGGCTTAGTTTGTCGGTAGGAGTTTCGAAGTCCAGAAACACGAGGGCACGAAGAATCAAGGGGTTATTCTTCTTTCCTCTTTGCGTGCGCCAACGTCGGCAGTGTTTACGCTCCCGCGGCCGCTGCCACCGTGTTCGACGGTTCGGCCGAGGATGACATCTTCGATTGTGACTGATTCTTGTCCTTTTGCTGGGCGCTGCGAACCTGGATGCCGCCCTTCATTACGGCGCCATCTTCCACGCTGACACGCTCGGTAGTGACATTGCCGTTCACCACGCCTTCGCCGCGGATATCCACGCGGTCGCTGCATTCGATGTTGCCGGTAATTTTTCCCATCACCACGACTTCACGGGCCGTAATATCTGCTTGGACCACGCCATTGCGGCCAATGGTGACGCGGTTATTGGTCAAAGTAATCTTGCCTTCGACACGGCCATCGATATACAGAGCTTCGGTGCCGCTGATCTCGCCCTTGATGACGAGCGAGCGACCAATGGTGGCTTGTTCCACCGGGACCGAAGTGGTTTTCACCGGGTTATAAGCATTAGGGTTAGAGGCTGGCGAGGTGGACCTGACGCCCTGTGAATTATCCTGGGACTCGAGCATGCGACCTTCCTTTTAGTTCCCGTCCGGCGAGCGTTGGCGACACCGTTCAAACGGGATTGGGATTTTGAGGCCTCCGGCTAGTGTGGTGTCCCATTGGCCAATCCGAATATCGCACAGTGGTAAGTAATGTTTCGAGATTACGGAAGAGAGTGTACGAGTGCGGCAGAAAAGGTTATTCGGATTCCTGTAAGGACTCGCTCAGCCCTTCCCATTCCTCGAGGGCCGCGGCGTGCGAGGTTTTTTGGCGGTCGAGTTCTTCCGATTGGCGTTGCGTGTCTTCGGCACTGACAAAGTTTTGCAGGCTGGTTTCGCACCTGGCAATGGCGTCTTCGGCGTGGCTGATTTCGGCCTCCAGTTCGCCAATTCGATCTTCAACTTTCTTGCGCTTTATCGGGTTGAGACGCTTCGCCTTCGATGCCGCCTGCGGAGTGGCGATAGGAGAAACAATGTTTGCGGCATGATTGCCGTTCGTGGGCTGCGGAGTTGGTTCTGAAGCTTTTAGTTGCTGGCGAATGGATTCGTTCTGCCTGGCGCTCCCGCCCTGTTTGCGCCAGAGATAATCTTCGTAATTGCCGGGATAGACTTCCACCTTTCCGTCCCCGATCTCGAAGACGCGCGTGGCCAGCTTGTCGATGAAGTAACGATCGTGCGAAACGAAGACGACCGTGCCGGTGTACTCCATGAGCGCTTCGAGCAGGACATCTTTGGCGCGGAGATCGAGATGGTTGGTGGGTTCGTCGAGCAGCAGGAAGTTCGCGGGATGCAGCAGTAAACGCAGCAACGCGTAGCGGCCGCGCTCGCCTCCGGAAAGCACGCCGATCTTTTTGAAGACATCGTCCTCGGAAAAGAGAAAACATCCCAGCAGACTGCGGAGTTCGGTTTGCGTCGAACGCGGAGATGCGTTGCCGAGATCGTCGATCATGCGTGCTTCGGGATCGAGCTCCTTGTACTGATCCTGAGCGAAGTAATCGGCCTGCACATTATGGCCGAGCCGGTATTCGCCCTTGGTAGTCGGTTCGGTTCCAGCAAGCAGTTTGATCAAGGTAGATTTTCCCGCGCCGTTGATTCCGACCAAAGCAATGCGGTCCCCTTTTTCGATCAAGAAATTCACGCCGCTGAAGACTTCTTTTGGGCTTCCATCGGTCTTGGTATACATCTTGGCGACGTTTTCGAATTCGGCGACGATGCGGCCGCTGGGCTTGGGTTGCGGGAACGAAAAGTGAATCGTCTTCTCTTCCGGCGGGACTTCGATGCGCTCGATTTTTTCCAGCTCCTTGATCCGGCTTTGGACCTGCTTGGCTTTGGTCGCCTGATAGCGGAAACGGTTGATGAACACCTCCAACTGCTCGATGCGGTCTCGCTGATTGCGGTAGGCGGCCTGCAACTGCTCGTTGCGCTGNNCGCTTGTTCCAGATTTCCGCGATCTTGTTGACGGTGACGTCGAGAAAATAACGATCATGCGAAATGAGCACAAAGGCGTGCGGATAATTGTGCAGATATTCTTCCAGCCAGTTGCGGGCTTCAAGGTCGAGATGGTTGGTGGGTTCATCGAGCAACAACAGGTTGGGCTTCTGCAGCAGAAGTTTGGCCAGCGACAGCCGCATCTGCCAGCCGCCGGAGAATTCGCCGGTTTGGCGATCCCAATCCTCTTTGCGAAACCCCAGGCCCATCAGCACCCTACCCACGTCGGCTTCGATCGAATATCCCCCGTGTGTTTGAAACTCATGCTCGAGGCCGTGATAACGGTCGGCGACGCCGGAATATTCCGCGCTGGTGTGATCGAGCTCGGAGATGCGGTTGAGCAACGACTCCATCTCCAGCTCCATGGCCTTTAGTTCGGTGAAAACCGACATACATTCGGCAAAAACCGTGCGACCGGAGAGCGAGAGGCCATCCTGCGGAAGATATCCGGCAGTCGTGCCCTTGGCGACGATGAGGGAGCCGTAGTCGAGCGTGTCGAGCCCGGCAAGAACCTTCATCAGCGTGGATTTGCCAGTCCCGTTCGCGCCGACCAAGCCGATGCGGTCACGTGGCGTGATCAGCCAGTCGGTGTTTTCAAATAGAAGTTTGTGGCCGAAGCGTTTTCCGGCGCTGGAAAGCTGGATCATGGGCTGGATTCATCGTCTCACATTCGGCTACGGAGCCGCGAATGCGGGGGAGCGATTTGCTAGCGAGCGGCTGCGCGCAGGCTGCGGGCTTCCGGATATTTTCCCCACAATTCACCGTGGAACTGGATGCGCTCAAGAGCGCGGTCGATGACGGTCTCGGTCTCGCGAGCGTACTTAACTTCGCGGCCTTTGGCCAATTTTTTCTTGGCGTCTTCGGGGGTAAACCAGGTTGGATTGCGCATGGGCTCTGCTCCGCCGCGCAATTCGTGGATCTCCATCAAAAACGCTTTGACTGCGAATTCCTGCACGCCGTCAGGTTGCCAGAATAAGCCTTTGGAATGGATATACAGATGGAAGTGTCGTGCTTCGATGGTTCCGTACGCACCCGCTTCTTCCGCGGCCTCACGCTCGGCCGCCTGGCTGTGCGAGAGTCGCGCCTCGGTGCCACCTTTCGGGAAGGTCCATTTATTTCCACCGTTGGTGTTGACCAGGAGAAATTCCACCGCCGCGCCGCGCCTGCGGAAACACACTGCGGCCACTTGCAGTGGCAGGGACTTAGAAACCCGCGCTGAGGGCATGGAGCGATCTCCTTTACCTAGGTTACTGCAAAGATATTTCTAGAATGTTAAATACAGCGATTTATGTGCAGGAGGATGGTTACGAAAGAGGGACTGGTTCCAACCAGTCAAGGGCGGGATTTCTGGGCTAGGCCAGTCTGCTCTGTAAGGCTTCGCGCTTGAATTCGTGTTCCCAGAGCGCGACGATGAGGGTGGCGACGCCGTTTCCGATCATGTTGACCAGTGCGCGGAACATGCTCATGAAACGGTCGATGCCAAGGATGAGGGCCATACCAGCGACTGGAATTGTGGGAATCACCGACAGTGTCGCAACCAGCGCAATAAACGAGGCACCTTGCACGCCACTCGCTCCTTTGGAGGTGAGGGTTGCCACTGAAAAAATGGTGAGTTGTTGCAGCAGCGTCAAGTGCGTATTGGTGGCTTGCGCTACGAAAAGGGCCGCGAGAGTCATGTACAGACTGCTGCCGTCGGTATTGAAGGTATATCCGGTTGGAACCACAAGAGCGACCAACGGACGGGAGCAGCCCAGTTTTTCGAGCTTCTCCATCAGCGTGGGGAGTGCAGTTTCAGAGGAACTGGTGGCCAGCACCAGCAGAATTTCTTCTTTGATGTGCAATAAAAACTTTACGATGTTAAAACCGGCGACGGCTGCAATCGTGCCCAGCACGACGAGCACGAAGAGGATCGAGGTCGCCCAAAATGTGGCAATCAGCTTGACCAGAGGCCCGAGCGAAGCAAAACCGTACTTTCCAATGGTGAACGCCATTGCGCCGAATGCGCCGATGGGTGCGAACAGCATAAGGATGTTTACGATACGAAAGATCACTTGCGTCAGCGATTCGAGCAGGGCGACGATCGGCTTTGCCCGCGGGCCGGCTGACGATAAGCCGAAGCCGAACAGAATCGAGATGAAGACTACCTGAAGGATGTCACCTCTGGCGAAAGCGTCTGTCACGGTGGTGGGGATGATGTGCATCAGGAATTCCGTAACGCCTTGCGCTTTGGCTTGTCCGGCATACTCGGCTACCGCGCGCGCATCGAGCGAAGCCGCGTTTACATTGAATCCGCTACCCGGATGAACCAGATTGCCCACGATTAATCCGATCACCAGCGCGATGGTCGAAACAATTTCAAAATAGAGCAGAGCCTTGCCGCCGACGCGGCCTACTTTTTTCAGGTCCTGCATGCCGGCAATGCCAGTGACCACCGTGCAGAAGATGAGCACGGTGATGATCATGGTGATGAGGCGGATGAAGGCATCGCCCAGAGGCTTCATAGCAATGGCACGGCTGGGACTGATCAGGCCAAGCACCACGGCCAGCACCATGGCAATCAGAACCTGCACCCAGAGGGATGTGTAAAACGGTTGGCGGCGCTCGATCGGCACTTCGGATTCCGACACTTCAACGGCTGGAGGCATTTTGAGTAAAGACTTAAAGATGGGACAAATTCCGATTCTTATTTCTGAACGGTTAACCTGGCTCTTTATAAAGTTGGCAAGCGAGAAAGTTGGCCATCAAGCCGGCTAGTTCGCGGGAGGCTCCAACGTTTTCACTTGCCACGGAATAATTACTTGTTTAAAGATGCGAGGATCGGGCCAGACCCCGACTTGCCGTCCAAGATGCCCACCGTGTGGATTGATCCACGCATCTTTTGGCACGTCTCCCTTGCTGAGCAGTAGATACTCGTCGTCGATTGGGACTTGGGTGTCGAGCACGCCCGCCAGGATGAGCATCGGCGACATGGGTTTTCCCAGCAATTCCTCGTTCACAAGCGACAGCCGGGGCATAAACGCGCCCATTTCCTCGAGGTTGTGAACCCCTTCCATGATGCTCATCAGCGCGGCTGCCTGGTCGAATAAATATTCGCGGTTGCCCATCAGCGAGTTCATCAGGAAATCTTTCTGGAAGAATTTATCGACCGGCGGAGACTGCGCACTACAGCCTCGCAATCGGGCGTGCTCAACGATTGCCATCTTGGTCGCCCAATAAGCGCCCCAGCTCACGCCGTGCATTGAAATGCGGTCCTTGTCGATTTCCGGCCGCGACTGCGCGTAGTCGATGACCTTTGACAACATCCGATCCGCCGTGGGACTGACTTTGATCGGAGCCTGACCAGTTCCGGGACCGTCGACCGCAAGATAGCCGATGCCGAAGGGAAGGATCGCGCTAAAGCTTTCCGTTAGATCTTCTTTGCGGCTATCCAGGCCATTCACCGCAATTACGAGTGGGACCGGACGTTTGGCATTTTTCGGCAGCCGCAGATATCCGACGATCTCTTTGCCTTCAAAAGGAATGTGCACAACTTCAAGCGGCGGATCGTAAAAACGCGCGTGCGCCAAGAAAGCTTCGAGCGCTTTTTCGTACGAGCGCTGCTTACCGGGAGACGCAGGCACAGGCCAGCGGCCGAAGGAATAAAGCCTCCAGGCGCGAATATAATCGGCGTCGGCCTTCTTGGGATCGGACTTTTCAATCGTCTTCGCCTCGTTGAAATACCGGTCGGCCACCCGCATAAATCCGGCCGCCCACTCGTCTTTGTCTTTGCTATGGATGGTCTCGAAGGCCTCTTTAACGTCATTCGGATCGAGACCGATCAGCGGATACTGACCGACCTCGGCACGATGAACCGCTTCCGTCTTAATTTCGTCGATGTTGCGTTCGCGGTGTTCCTCGGCTTGAGAGAACGCGTTTGCGGGAAGAAATGTGAACAGCACCAACAGAAGGATTGCAAAGGAAAAATGCGTTACTGGTTTCACGGCTCGGCCCCTTATCACAACTAAAGATTGAGCATCCTGGAAGAGAGGCCGGACTGCCATGCATCCGGCCTCATATTTCAAAACGTTGTCACCGCCTAGAAAATGACCTTCAAGGCGACTTGCACTGCGCGGCTGCCACCCGAGCCGATGACGGGGTTCGCGGCGGCCACGTCGGGCGTAGCGCACCCGCAGCCGAAGGGCTGCACCGACGGGTCGTTCAGTCCAAACCCATTCTGTCCGCCGTAGGGATTGGCGAAGTTGGGATGGTTGAGGACATTGAAAAACTCGGCGCGGAACTGCGCTCGGAGGCGCTCGCCAAAATGCCAGTTCTTCGCTACGGAAAGATCGAAGTCTCTGAATCCGGAGTCGGGGAAAGTATTTCGGGACATGTTGCCGAACTCGCCCAACGGCGGCGGAATCATGATCGAGCCGTTCTGGGCATAGCAGCCGAACAGGTTGAGGGAGGCCGTGGAGCGCCCCGGCGTACCTCCATCCACTGCCAGAGCCTGGTTGGCGCAAGCGGCGTTACTTGCCCCGGCGAAGAACGGAATTGCAGTCGGGCCAGATTTAAAGTCCGATGGCTTGCCAAAAAAGCTCCAGCGAATCGGGGCATTGGCCGGTGGGCTGACGGGAAGCGGACCAGTGCCGCTAGCATCTGTGCCAAGGTCGATGGGTCCCCAGAATTGAGGACTCTGCAGCGTCACGATCGAATTCAGCTCCCAGCCTTGCAGCATTTGTCCAAACCCGCTCCGGCCGGGAATGGCGTAGGTCAGCGACAGTGTGAAACGTTGGCGAATATCGAAGTCGCTATTTCCGTATTCGCGACCAACGTCATAAGAATCCTCAGGCAGCCCGGCTCCGTAGCCGAAATCCCAATTTGCGCTTACATCGTCCAAAGCGTGAGAGAAGGTATAACCAGCGACCATACTCAGGCCGTGATAATTCCGCGAATTCAACGTAACCTGCAGCCCGTCATAGTTGGAACGGTATACGTTTGCCATTTGGAAAATATTGCTTAGATAGGGGAATTTGGTCGCGTATGGCTCCGCAGCGGCTTCGGCGGCATTGTTCACCGCACAATTGTTGTACCCCGTGGATGCGCTGGCCAGGCAAGCGGTCAAGTTGCCGCTTGGGCCGCCCACCCAACCTGATCCCACTGCCGGCTGATTGATATCCCGAACCCCAGTCAAATTGGAGCCGTGATTGCCAACGTAAGCGACTTCCAAAGTCAGGTTCGGCGAGAAGGCGTGCTGCAGGTTCAGATTCCAGCTCCACACATATGGCGTGGTGATGTTGCGAGCCACGCTCATGATCGGGCACGGACTCGCGAAACAATTTACGGTAGCACTTCCATAGAGAGGCGCTCCGCTGTCCCATTGCGGAAGAATGGGAGGAACTGACACGTTCCCCGCGGTGATCGTGCCGCCCGCAGTGTCCCCAGCGCCGTCGATCACCGCTCCCGTCGGAACATTCCCCAGACCGAACGCGTTATTGAAGGCCAGCATCTCCTCCCAATTGATGGTTTCATACACCATATCGACCCCACCCCTCAGAACCGTGTCTCCTTTGCCGGTTACGTCCCAGGCAAAACCGAAGCGCGGAGCGAAGTTGGTGTGATCCGGGTTGTATACGCCGTTTACGCCGTTTCTTCCTTGCTGAATCAATCCGGTTGTCGAATTGGGATCGAAGTTCCCCAGCAGATTGTTGGCTGCTGAGATGACTGAATTGAATTCATAGCGGACTCCGGCATTGATGGTCAGGTTTCTCGTGGCACGCCAGTCGTCCTGCACAAACAGCCCATAGGCCCAGTTATGGATCTCCCGGCTGGGATCGCCTACCTGGACTGAAGCTTTGAATGGATCGCCGGCAAAAAAATCCTCGAGCGGCGTGGAGTTCGCCAAAGCCACTCCTCCAAGGAACGTAATGCTGCCGCGGGCGTTGCCGAAAGAGCCGCCGTTCACGTCATTCCGGTGAAGTTCGCCGCCGAATTTGATGGCGTGTTTTCCCATGGGATGGGAAACGTGATCGATGAATTGCGTAATTGAATCGGGCCCTTGAAACTTAGGCCATTTGAAGCCACCCAGTCCGGGGACGAAAGCTCCAGCAAAACCGATGCGGGGCAAGCCTCCCGTGAAGGGTCCGCTCACTCCGGTATCAAGCCCGTACGCGGAGGCCGGTGTGTCAATGTCACCGGGAAATGTGGGTTGGTAGAGCCGGTTGTAGCCAACCCTCGCTTCGTTCACCCATTGCTCGTTGGGAGTCCAAATCCAGTTTCCGCCGACAACCTGAGCGCGGGTATGAATGTTCGAGCGCCATCTGGATTGCAACTCGGGAAAATCTTCAACCGTTCCCGAATTGTTTCCGAAAAAGTACATCCCGCTAATAGTGCTTTGTTGACTGAGCGTGTAATCCACTTTAGCGATTACGTTGTCCACGCCAACATTATTCGGAAATCCCTGCACGACATTGATCGACGGTGTGCTGTTGATGGGAAAGCCTGTGCCGTTGCAAGTGACGGCTCCGCCCGCCGAGACTGTACAGCCGGAGATGAGTTGGCTGGCATGGCTAACGGGAACGCCATTGGCAACCAGGTCGGCGATTGCATTCGGAATGCTGNNGGGGAAGTGCAAGTGGGCGTCGATCCAGCGGAGAGCGGTACCGATACCGTGGAAGGGGTGGTGACGCTATAAGAGTTTCCCACGTCGTAGCGCTGGCCTTCATACGCGCCAAAGTAGAAAACTTTATCTTTCACAATCGCGCCGCCCACGCTGCCACCGAATTGTTCGAGGGTGCGGGGAGTTTCCGGAGTGGGGGAAGCGTTGAAGTAGTTACGTGCGTCGAACACATCTCCATCGCGTCCGAAAGCGAACGCCGTGCCGTGAATCGAATTTGTGCCTGACTTCAGGCCAACGTTGATCACCGCGCCCGGCTTCCAGCCGTATTCCGCCGGCGGATTCTCTGCCACGTTAAATTCCTGAATCGCATCGATGGGCAGGATGGTTGCGGAATCACCTGCGATGCCCGCGCCGTTGATAATGCCCTGACCGGAAAACGGTTCGCTGTTGAACAAGCCTTCGACGAAGTACGCATTGTCTTCCGCGCGCAAGCCGTCGGTGCTGGTGGTGGAGAATCCGCCCCCCGGATAACGCATGACGCCCGGACGAAGCTGCAGCAGATTTTCGTAATTGCGCCCATTCAGCGGAAGATCGTTAATTTCGCGATTGCTCAACGTTCCACCGAGGGTGGCCGAAGTCGTATTGAGCAACGGAACTTCTTCCTGGACCACTACTGTCTCGGAAACCTGGCCCGGCTGAAGCGAGAAATCGGATCGAACATCAGTGGCGACCTCGATGCCTACGTTGGGCCGTTCCACCGATTTAAACCCTTTCGCCTCCACGTGGATCTTGTAAGTACCTGGAGTAAGGTCCGCCGCAACGTAGGCGCCAGCTTCATCGGTGGTGAGGTTGCGGGAAGTCCCGCGTTCCGGATCGCTGACGATTACGCTTGCGCCGGCGACCGCTGCCCCACTTTGGTCCGTCACCGTACCCAGTATGCGACCGGTAGTGGATTGGGCCGAACTGGGCAAACACATTGCAAAAAAAATGATCGCCAGAACGGCGACTCGAATCGACTCAAGCTTTTCGCAATCCGCGGACTTGGCGGCGCTGAGAACCTTCATGGACAGCCTCCGATTTTTCTGGTCCGACAGCCATACCA
>PLUJ01000145.1 GCA_003165455.1 Acidobacteriaceae bacterium
ATCAGCTACGGCAAGGAAAAACCGTTCTGCATGGAAGACAACGAAGCCTGCTGGCAGCAGAACCGCCGCGGCCACTTCGTTTATCAGAAATAATTAATATCCCTGCGATCTGGGGCATCGCCATTCGCCATGCCCCAGATCGCAAAACCCGCGGCTGCCGAAAAACGCGGCGTGAGCTTGGTTTTGAAAGGGCGCGGCTTAAAGCCGCGCCGTAAAATCCCGGCAAACTCTCGCGGACTTTCAGCCCCCAAGGGGATGGCACGCTGACCATCCATGTTCACCTCCCAAATCTTCACAACCCACTCCACCCCTATTCCATCTAAAATGGTTTCAGGAACCTAGCCTATGAAATCTCAATCCCGCTCCGCTGCTTTCGCTCTGCTCGCGATGCTATGGCTGGCCGCGACCCCCGCATGGGCCGTCAACAAGGAAACCATCCAGCTGCAGACTCAGGTCCAGCAACTTCAGGAACAGATGACCGCCATGCAGCGCAGCTTCGACGAGCGCATGGGTGTCATGAAAAACCTGGTCGAGAAGGATACCGACGCGATCAACAGAGTTACCGTCGCCATCACCGCCCTGCAATCCACATTGCAAAAACAGCAGGGAGATTCCTCAACGCACGTCGACCAACTCACCGGCCAGATCCAATCCCTCAACGACACGCTCGACGAACTTAAGGCGCGCCTCGCCAAAGTCAGCAAACAACTCGAGGACATGCAGTCGTCCCAGCAAAGCCTGGCCGCGTCGCAGGCCCAGCAGCAGGCGCAACAGCAGGCCCAGGCCCAGGCGCCGCCGCCCGATGTGCTCTACAACAACGCTCTGCGCGATTACAACGGCAACAAAAACGATCTCGCCATTCAGGAATTTTCCGACTACGTCAAGTTCTATCCCAATACCGATCTCGCCGGAAACTGCTACTTTTATCTCGGCGAAATTCAATTCCGCCAGGCAAACTACCAGCAGGCCGCGCTGAGCTACGACCAGGTCCTGCAGAACTTTCCCACCGGAACCAAAGTCGCATCCGCTCAGTTGAAAAAAGGTTTTTCGTTAATCGAATTGGGTAAGCAGGAAGATGGAGTTGTGGAACTTCGCCGCGTGATCCAGCGCTATCCCAAATCCAATGAAGCCCTGCAGGCCCGCGAACGCCTCCGCAAACTGGGAGTCGCAACCCGCCCGGGAGAATAAAGTAGTCAGTGGCCAGTGACTAGTGGTCAGAAGGTGTGCGGGCAGTGCGACTGGCCACTGACCACTGACCACTTTCAACTCGCACCGGAGGTTCACCGTGACCAAGATTTCCGAAAATGATCCCGACGGCGCCAAGGGTGCCACCGAAGGCGAAAAGCGCGACCACGACGCCAATGCCGGCCTCGCAGGACAACTCGGCCACCGCGATCAGGACCCGCGTATCAAGGGCGCTGACACGGACTTCCCCGAGCCCGGTGGAAGCCCGGAACACTCTGGGGAAGACAGCAAGTCGAAAGAGTTTGTGAAGAAGCAGAAGTGACCAGTGACCAGTGGTCAGAAATTTGGGGATAGTCCAGGTTTTGCTGGCCACTGACCACTGGCCACTGCTTCTAAATCGCCATCGCCCCAACTTCTTTTTCCACTTCGGCGGTATCCACCATAGCAATGGCGTCCCAGGGACAGCCGTCAAGGAAGCAGCCGTCAGGACCTTTGCTGAGGCACTTTTTGCAGCCGATGCACAGAATAGGATCGACCGCGATGCGCCCGAAAGGCGTGCTGTCCTCGTCCGCCACCCAGAACATGCAGTCTTCCACCGGGCAATACTCCACGCACGCCGGCGAGCCGGCGCATCCGGTGCAGCATTCGGTGATGACGGCCAATTCTTTCGGCTTCTTCTTGCGGGGCGTGGTAAGGCCCTTGGACTTCGGTTCCCACTTGAGCTCGTCGGGAACCATCCCGACTGCTCGGGTCGCTCCGGGTGCGGCAGGCATAGAGGGATTATAACTCAAGAAGCTATTGGCTCTTAGCCTTTGGCCGTTAGCTCTGGCCCGCTCCAAAATGACACTTTATCCCGCATTTGTGACAGTCCTCACCATTTCCACCTCGCTAATTCTGCTATAGTGAACCCCTGCAAAGGAGCATCTCATGGCAGGAAAAAGCGTCAACAAAGTCATCCTCATCGGCAACCTCGGCAAAGATCCCGAAGTGAAGTTCACGCCGCAGGGTACGCCCGTCGCCAAGTTCAGCCTGGCCACCAACGAGCGTTTCAAAGACAAGGACGGCAACTGGCAAGATCGCACCGAATGGCACAACATTACCGCCTGGGCGCGCACCGCCGAAATCGTCGGCGAGTATCTGAAGAAAGGCAGCAAAGTCTATATCGAGGGCAGTTTGCGCACCCACTCCTGGGACGACAAGACCAGCGGCCAAAAGAAATACATGACCGAAATCCACGTCAATGACCTCGTCCTGCTCGGCGGCCGTGGCGAAGGCACCGGCAGCGGAGAATTCAGCGGAAGCTCGCGCGGCGCAGGCGCATCAGCCGGTGGCGGCAACAACTTCGACCAGCGCACACCAGAGCCCGAGCACGCGGGAGCCAGCGCAGGTCCCATCACGGATGAAGATATTCCGTTCTAGCGGTTTGTTCTGAAAAATGGTTTTGGGAAGGCACGGCCTCGGCCGTGCCGCCCAGAACCAACGGGCGCGGAGAAGTCCTCATGACCGAACAACTAGCCGACAAGAAATGCGTCCCCTGCCGCGGCGGAGTGCCTCCACTCAAGGGCAAGGAGCTCGACGCACTGCACAAGATCGTCCCCCAGTGGAATGTGATCAACGAGCACCACATCACTCGTGTGTTCACCTTTCCTGACTTCAAGCAGGCGCTCGATTTTGTGAATCGCGTGGGCGCGCTGGCCGAGGAACAAGGACACCATCCCGACATTGTGCTCGCGTGGGGCAAGGCCGAAATCACGCTCTGGACGCATAAGATCGACGGCCTCACCGAAAGCGATTTCATTATGGCGGCTAAGATCGACCGGCTACACCGAGGTGCATCGTGATAGATCATGAAAAGCTGCAAAAGGGACGCATGTGGGCTTATGCGCCGGAATAATCATTTTTGCTGTTGTTGTCGCGTGGAAATTTGTGACCCGCTGAGAGCGTGGAATCCTCAGCTCTTGGCCGCAGGCGAACTACCGCTCTGATGCGGTAGAAACCTCTGCGCTCCGCTCCTTGTCGGC
>PLUJ01000036.1 GCA_003165455.1 Acidobacteriaceae bacterium
CTCTCCGACATTTTCCAGTACAAGCAAGCCCCGACACCGTTCACTCAAATCACGCCGCCTTCGAACTACGCTACTTGCCAGGCCAATACCAACGAGAGCGATCCGGACGATTACTAGCTCTAGGAACCGCAGAGCCAACGCCAATCATGCCCCTACGGCATCACCTGAAACGCCGCATTACTGCTCACCGTCCCGCTTGTAGTCATCACTTCAATCGGTCCCGTAGTCGCCCTTTCGGGACTTCAGCCTTGAGGTAAGTGTTGGCGATAACTTTGAAATTTTGGCGTGAAAGCTAAGGTTTTCGTCTCAAGGTTTATTGACCTCTCATTACGGCAAGACCTGAAAGGGCCCATTGCTGCTGAGCACGCCGCCGGGTGTCACCACGTTGATTACAGCCGTGGCCACGCCCGATGGCACCTGAGCTCGGATGACAGTACTGGAGATAACTTTGAATATTGCCGGCGCGTCATTGAAGAACACTTGGGAGGTTCCGGTCAGATTGTTGCCTAAAATGTCGACCACCCGCCCGATGGCGCCAAAGTTGGGTAGTGCTTCCACGAAGGGAGCAAAACCGGACAAACTGTAGATAGTGCCGCACCCTCCGTCGGCGACGCAGCCGGGATTGGCGCCCTTCTCAGTCAGCCCGTAGATCGTTCCGTTGGTGGACTACATGAGTGCCGAGACCGAAAAGGCGCCGTCAGCACAGTTCGTTTGTGAGCAAAAACTGTAAAGGGTTGTGAGCTGGATACCCCGCGTGAGTTTGAAAACCGTGCCGCAACCGGTAGAGGCGCAGAGCTCAGCTGTCGCATTTCCGCCGATCTCAGTCGTCCCGTAGACGTTCCCGTCACTGGCCTGATCAACCCTGCTTGAGGAGTTGAGCCGTCCGCGCAGGCGCCTTGGCTGTTTTCCTCGGCACAGAAGCTATGGAGCGTGGTCAATTTCCCTCGACCGGTAATTTCGAAGATTGTTCCTGACGCGTAGGCGCCCCCGCTCTGCGTGGCCCCATAAAGATACCCGCTAGCGCCCTGCAATAGCGTGCCTACCGGGCCTTCGCCGTCAGCGCAATTCGGGAGCGAGCAAAAGCTGTAGATCTGCGAAAATTTCCCCGCCGGCGTGATTTCGAAAACAGAGCCATAACCGCCCCCTGCACCGGTCATCCCATAGAAATTCCCGTTTGCGGCTTGAACCAGCCCGGACAGTGGAAACTCTCCGTCGCCGCACCCACAGAACTTGTAGAGTGTGGTGAACTGTCCGGCCTGTGTGATTTCGAAAACGGTGCCGCAGCCGTCCGGGCAGCCGTTGTTCCCATCGAGAATCCCGCCCGATGCCGTTGTTCCGAAAAAATTACCGTTAGCGCCCTGCACTAGCTGGCCTGGACCGATTCCATCCGCACAGCTGGGCTGTTGCGAACAAAAACTATATAGCGTAGTCAGCTTGCCTGCCGAGGTTATTTCGAACACTGTGCCGCACCCAGCCCCATTGCAGTCACCGTTGTTATTGGCCCCGCCACTGTTCGTTGTCCCGCACAAATTTCCGTTGGTGGCCAGCACCAAGCCAGCGGACGGAACTCCGCCATCGGCGCAGTCCGTTAGCGAGCAAAAATTGTAAACGACGCTGAACTTGCCCTTCGGCGTTATTTCGAAAATCGTTCCACAGCCGTACTGATCTCCGTTGCTGCAGTATTTTCGGCTATGATTGGCTCCGCCCAGGCCTGCCGTGCCGTAGAAATTGCCATCGGTGCCCTGTACGAGAGGCCCATTCGCTGCCTCGCCATCGCCTGCGCTGAACTTGAACAGCGTGTTGAACGTTTGGGCAGGCGAGGCAACCGCGGTTGCAACGCAGATTGCGGCAACGAAAAGACCAATCTTTCCGAGCCAAGTGTTTTTCATAACGCCTCTTCTTCGATTTTCGCTGACGTGAGAGTAAATGAGCCGCGGTGCGCGGATCGTGCTTTCCTGCTTCGCTCCTTCACGATCCAAAAGATCCGCTTGCCGCAACCTCGGAAGAAAAGCTAGAGAACTACCCGGCCGCTAGACGGAGGGATGAGCAACCAAGGGGAAACGACACATTATTAGTCACGTCACATTCTCGTGTCAACGCCGTTGCAAATCCTGTATGTGGCAACGGCGGCACAGTTACTGACACGGTCGGAAATGCTCATTTATAGAACGTGATTGAGCCTGAGAAATCCCGCCATGCCACCCAGGATTGATCAGTCCCAGCCATCGATATGGAACCGGTGCACCGGGGAGTGCATAGGCCGACCGGACCGCATTCCGCCTGTTCCTTCATCACTTTGGGGATGCACCTTTGTGACCTAGTCCCTCGCGCCACCGCAAGCCATACTCAGACAGTAAGAAACGCTGTTCACGCAACAACCAGTTCCAGTATGGGCTAACGGCTGCACTCAGATAGTCGGCGCCTCGTGTCACTTCAGACTTCGTAACCACTTAGTTCTCTGGCCAATTCAAGTTCTTAAACATTTCTGTTAAGGAGATTTTAATGCGGAACCAGCTTGCGTTCGCCTCATTGTGTCTGCTTTGCGTACTTGGAATGACCTTCGCATCGCACGCAGAAAGCGCTCCCCCGGCAATGGGTAGCAAACCAATCTCAGCCACGAATTGGAGCTTCGAATGTATCCTTGACAGCGGCTGCGGTCCCAATCCGACCGGCGGTGGAACTTGGATTACCTCCACTTCGCAGCCCGGCACCGTGCGTCTCTATGACGCGGGGACGCCTTGGGACATTCTGAACACTGGTCCCGGCACCTATGAATGGACCAACCTCGACACCTGGCTTGATATGGTCGCCGAACATCAGCCGCGTGCGGTCATCTTCACTTTCTCTCACGTCCCTTGCTTCATCGCCAGCACTCCTTGCTCTGACGAAGGCAAGACCGACAGCGGGAAATATTATTCCCCCAGTGTCCCCAAAGACTTGACCGCTAGCGGAAGTAAGACTTTTACCTCGTTTGTCACCGCGCTGGTGCAACACTGCTCGCCTGCGGGCAACTGCGTGAAGGACTACATCAAATACTGGGAAATGTGGGATGAGCCCAACGATCCGCACTACTGGGTGGGCACCGTGAATCAACTGTATGACATGTTCAAGCCCGTGATCCCCATCATCCGCAGCAATGTTCCGGGGGCGATCATCTCGACTCCCCCAGTTTGCGGCGGCAACACCACCTGGATGACGAGCTGGCTGAATCTGGAGAATACGAACGGCAGGCTCTCCGACTACTATGGCTTTCACTCCTACCTCAGCACCTTCGAGCCGGAACAACGAATCAACATGATCAAGAACATGCTGGATGCTAAGAATAATGCCGGTTGGACCACGACTCCCTGGTGGAATACGGAAACGAACTTTCAGATTGGCGAAGACACCTGCTCGACTCAGTTCACGGTCGAAGATTGTCGCGGGCAGCTCGTGCGATGGCACGTTCTACAGTATGCCTATCAGGGCGGCGCTGGCGGAGCATATCACGTGGGTTGGTACGACTTCCCAAGCATCTCCAGCGGAGGATACGACACCTATTACTACACCATGATGCAATGGCTGACCGGTGCGACTTTCACCGCATCTTGCACCTACAGTGGCACTGTGTACACTTGCCCGCTCACGGAAGCGGACGGCGCCTCCGGGCTCGTCGTTTGGAATACCGGAGGCAACACCCACTACACGCCAGCGAATGAGTACAAGAACTACAAATCATTCAATGGTACCTACGGCGGTGCGACGACGTCGATTTCTGCGGGAGAACCGACCACAATCGGGCTTATTCCCATCATGTTCGCAACGAAGTAGAGTCACCGCCAGCAGCAGCTTCATTCAAAGGCCCAGCACAACCGAGTTGGGCCTTTTCTTGTGGCCGAACGGAGATTTCCAAGAACGCCCTGCGTTGGAAGCTGGCGCTTGGGGTTCCACCTGGACCAAAAAATACGGCTTGGCCGTTCCAAAGCTGTCTACCAGCGGACCACCATTCTAGAACTCAGCCGGATTGCCCCCGNNACGTGTCTGCCAAGTAGCGCAGTCGTTCGCCGGAGTAGAGCAACCCGAAAAGCCGTTTTGGTTGATGTCGAAGTACTGGCCAACCCCGTAGAACGTCAGATCATCCGTCGAGTCAACGACTGTGGCGGCGTACTCACCCCAGCGTTGCGTGTTCTCCTGATCTGCTTGTCCTTGCACAATCAGGGTGGATGCGTCGAAGCTGGAGGCTCCCCAAGGCAACACGTCGAAATTAATCGCCGGATGACAACCGGAACAATTTCCGGAGGTGGTGTAGGTGATGCCCAGGTTGCCATTCTGGTCGAGTGCGGCACTCGGCATAAAGTAAAACAGTGAGCTATTCGGATCTTGCAAGTCCGGAGGACCCGAAGATGCACCGCTATCTACCACTACCGAAACCTTCCCGCTGGAGACCTTAAGAAGGTAATATCGGATCCCGCTGCGCTGGTTGGTCGTGCTTTCCATAACCACATGCGAAGCAGTCAGATACTCACCGTTCGGACCGCCGGCACCAGCAGACAAATTGTTGTAGGTCAGTCGGTTCGCCAGCCTGTCACCCAAGGAATCCAGGCAGGGGGTGCTGTAGTCTCCACAATTCGGTTTGCCATATGACCCGATGTCAGACGAATTAGTGCTGGGTTCAGGCACACAATACGTGTTGGATTCCTGACCTGCCTTCGATGTGTTATAGCAACCCGGAACATAGGGGCTCACCGTAAGGGGGGTGGGTCCGGCAAGTCCACTGGAACCCCAAGTGAAGAGCGCGAGCTGGCTTGATGAGCACGGCGTGGTCTGACTGTCGCAGATGTGCAATCCCGCGAGACCTTGCTGTGCGTTGCTGGGGTTCACCATAGCCAAAAAGTATTCAGGCTCGCCGTTCGCCGGGCCAGTCGCACTGTCAATATCCGCCACGTCCGCCGAGTGGATAAGAGTTGGCCGGTCCGCTTGCGGAACCGTATAGGCATAGCAACTCATGGGCTTGGTTGGATTTCCCTGCACGATGTCGACGCGGTCTAATTGACAATCTTCGAATCCCGCCTCGATGTATCCGGCAGTGGGATCCTGTAAATCAAAGGTGATGTAGAAGCCGTTTGACCAGGTTCCGATTCTGGGCCAGTCGGGAAAGTAGTAATAGTAGCTGCCCGTCGTGCAATTGTCAGAACTTGGGACGCACGGAATTGCGCTGCCCATTCTGTACTCGTAGGCATACCACTGCGTATTCGGATTCGACAGGTCGCTGCTTGAGCTGGCTGCGATACACCAGGCAGCTTCGTGAATACCGGCGCCGTTTGTATAGACGACTCTTCGATTAATCACGAACGCGCCATCCAGACGATCGAAAATCACCTGCACGTTCCCGGCTTCTTCCTGATGGCATTCAGGCTGGGCCGTGGTCGACCACAACGCCGCCACATTGGCGGGCACGGCAACGGTTCCGCCAGAGGAGGTAAAGATCGGTTCACCCGTCACCTTGTCAAAAGCCTGAATGTAGGCGGAGTTAAGCCACTCCAGAACTTGCGCATTTTGGCCGCTCACCGTCGGACCTACCGCAATGTTGTCATCGATGTCTGGGTCCGAGTCATCGTAGAACTGATATTTCGTGCCGATATTCTGCATCGCGTCGATGCCTTCGATCTGATCGCCGTTCCAAGATCCGCTGGTGCAGGAAGCTGAATCGCAAATGGGAAAGGGGCGCGTCGTGGTGAACTCCGCTACTTGCGGGGAGGTGTAGGGTCCGGCAATGGTACCCGCCTGGCAATCGCCCGTACACTGCGACTTTGCGAATGCTGTACCCGCGAATAGCAAGAAAAACAGAGCCCAATTCTTTGCGCGCATAATTTTTCGTTTCCTTAGGTCAACTGGTTTTCGGGGAAGTTACCAGTTAGACCAGCAATCTCGAGACCACGATTAATTGCTCGTTGTCATTTGTTATCAAGGTTTTACCTGCGTTTGGGGGGCCGCAGTTGTGCAAACCGCTGCACTTACGGAACGAAACTGCTCAAATCAGCCTTTATCCAGCCAGCTTTTACTAAAGAGGGGCCGAGTCGGACTCAGCCCCTCGGACAAAACGCTACTCTGTTCCAACTCCGTTTAAGTAGATATTGTGCGGACTACCCACGGCGTTGTCAGTAATCATCACATACGCCCACTCGGGCAATGCAACCGACGCGGTGAATGTTACTTCTATCACGCACTTCGCACCTGGCTTCAGGGAAGCGGGACAGTTGTTGGTCTGGGCAAAATCGGATGCGTAGTACGTACTCGTGATCGCGACATTGCTAATGGTTAACGGCGCTTTACCAGTATTGGCCAGCGCGATTGGTTCTTTAACAGTCGTCCCAATGACTGAAGCCGGGAAAGCCCAGCAAGGGTTCCCCAGGTAGACATTGGGACCACTCTGGGTACCAAGTAAGCCGAACACGTCCAATTCGTTCTGCGTTCCCACATAAACCTTACCGTTGGCAATAGTAGGAACGGCGAATTTATTGGCGCAGCCGCCGCGATCCCGAGGCACGGTGTACGAAAGCGCCTCGATGCTGCTGTAGATCGGCGTGGCAAGATTGGTTGCATCGTAGGCATAGAGAACCGCTGCTCCCACGCCGGGCTGAACTCCTATCGCTTCCGGCCGCTCCGCGGTCCATACGATCCCGTTGGACGTGCCATTTGCGGACACAGAAGGTGTCGCCCCTGCAGGATAAAGCAGCGTGCTCTCGGAAGTCGGCGTAGTGGAAAGCAGGCCGTTCGTAACCGTAAACATTTTCAGCGCATCGCCCTGACCCGGCTTTGCACCCACGCCCGCGGAATAAATATACGAACCACTCGCTCCCTGCCAATACGCCGAACTGCTCCAGTAACCTCCAGGCGCACCCACCACTTCTTCCACATCCTGATCCACTGTCGCGTTGTACTCTCCCAGATCGTTCTGATTCAGCAGATACATACGTGCTGCCACTGGATCGGTGTCGCAAGGCGCGCCGCCCTTACCGGCGATCAGCAATTCATTCGGAACATTCCCCGGCTGAGTGGGAAGAAGAATNNAGCCGATCCCAGATCCAGATCGTTCGATTCGCGGCAGGTTTCGTCGTATGGGGTGAAATAATCGATTACCTTCAATTCCGGACTCAGCTTGATCAAACTATCGCCATAATCGCTTCCACCCGTGTTTGCGTCAAAAATCGCGTCGCCCACGGCCGCATAGATGTCTCCCGAGGAATCCGCCACCAGTCCGTTTCCCGCCCCCCACACTCCACCGAGTTTCTCGTTCGGAGTCGTGTTGAAAATCGCCGTCTGCTGCGGCAAGTTGGCAGCGTTATAACCCATGATCCATCCGTGGTAAGCGCCTGCCCATCCAATGTAAACCGTACCGTTTAGCAGCAGCAATCCAGCGCGCTGCACATCTTTTAACGAA
>PLUJ01000241.1 GCA_003165455.1 Acidobacteriaceae bacterium
ACGTGGATCGGTGACGGGGGACAGTCTACCGGCGTTACGTACGAAGGAATCAACTTTGCGGCCGTGCAGAATCTTGGCCTGGTCCTCGTTGTGGAGAGCAATCTTTGGGCGTACTCCACGCCTTCGGAAATGCAATATCGCGTGAAGGATTTGGCCGAACGTGCTATCGGATACGGAATTCCGGGTGTGATCGTCGACGGCACGGATGCCTGTCAGGTTTACGATGCTACACGCGACGCCGTTGAGCGTGCGCGTAGGGGCGAAGGGCCTACGATGATCGAAGCCAAGATGATGCNNTGATGCGGATGAAGGGACATGCCATTCACGACGCTGCCGCGTACGTGCCGAAACCAATGTTCGACTTCTGGAAAAAGCGCGATCCGATTGTGCGATTTGAAAATTATCTTATCAAAGACAAGAAATGGCTAACGGCAAAGGAAAATCAAGAACTTATTTTAGAAGTAGAGCGCGTGATCGAAGCGGAGCGCGAAATCGCGGTGAACTCTCCGATGCCCACGCCAGAATCCGCTGAAGGTGGAGTCTACTGTGAGAACGGCTGCCACGAGATTAAGCCGAAGTACGGCATGCCGAAAGTAAGAACCGGTAAAGGCGCGTTCAAGCAGACAGAAGCCGCTGTGCATCTGAAATAAATTGCTGATTCTAAACCTTCGACTCTGAAGCCTGCGGCCTACGGAACCTATGCAACTGACCTATCTCGAAGCAATCCGGCAAGGAATCTGGGAAGAAATGGAGCGCGANNGCCTGGGCGAAGACATCGGCATCTACGGTGGCGCGTTCAAAGTCACGGACGGTTTTATCGACCGGTTTGGGGCCGAGCGCGTCATCGATACGCCCATCGCGGAATCGGCCATTGTAGGCGCGGCTTTCGGCGCTTCGCTTACGGGCATGCGCCCCGTGGCCGAATTTCAGTTTATGGATTTCATCGGCTGTGCTTTCAATCAAATTTCGAATATGGTCGCGAAGACACATTACTTGTGGGGAGCGCCCGCTCCGCTCGTCTTGCGCGGACCCAGCGGCGGATATGTCCATGGCGGCCCGTTCCATTCGCAAAATCCGGAGATGTGGTTTGTTCACAATCCGGGACTTAAGGTTATCTGTCCGGCCACACCCTACGACGCTAAAGGCCTGATTAAGGCCGCCATCCGAGACAATAATCCGTGCATCTTTTTTGAGCATAAATATCTTTATCGCCGTATCAAGGGTGAAGTCCCAACGGACGATTATGTGGTTCCAATCGGAAAGGCCAATCTTGTTCGGGAAGGCAGCGACCTGAGCATCATTACTTATGCGGCAATGGTGCATACTGCGTTGGAAGCAGCCGAAGTTCTTAAGAAGGATGGGATCGATATCGAGATCCTGGATCTGCGCACCGTATCTCCCCTGGACCGCGAGGCCATCGTCCAGACGGTGAAGAAGACGAACAAGGTCATTATTCTGCACGAGCACTCGCGAACGGGAGGGTTGGCCGGGGAGATCGCCGCCATCATTAATGAAGAAGCGTTCGAAGAACTTGACGGTCCGATTCTACGGATCGCAGGGCTGGATTCCGCAGTCCCATTTTCGCCCCCCCAGGAAGAGCACCACCTACCGCAGGTGGGCGACGTTGTACGGGAGGCGAGACGGTTGAAGACTTACTAGACGACGGCATCAGGTAAATTGCCGCTGCCCATGGCGCCATTCCCCGGAGTTTAGGCGCGAGGAAGCAACCAACGGTGGCGCACGTCAGGTTACATCTGCCACAATAGTGCGTCCGGAGGGTTCATGGGGAAATTCGTTCTCGGCGTCATCGTTACTCTTCTCGTAATTGTCTTAGGCGCACTTGGCTTCGGCATGTTGGGGTTCTTTCCAACCCGCGCAAATCTCGCCCCGCCGCACCTGGAGAGTCGCATCGCAATGGGAGCGGTGGATGCTTCGATGGAGCGTCACGCTCCACATCTCACGAATCCGGTGACCCCGACCGACCCAAACCTGGAAGATGGGATGAAGCTTTACACCATGAACTGCGCCCTCTGCCATGGTGGACTTGACCGCAAACCAGCTTCTCTGGGTAATTCCTTTTATCCACCCGCCCCCAACCTCGTCACCGACCCGCCTGACGATCCCGAGTGGCATGTTTTCTACACGATTCGAACCGGCGTTCGCTACACCGGGATGCCCGCATGGGATAAGACGCTCAGCCCGCAGGATATGTGGAAGATAGCAAGCCTGCTATCCCACTTGGAAAAGTTACCGCCGGCGGTTCAGGAGTATTGGAAAACCAACTTCGGTGTGGAAGCGCCCGCCGGGGCCGATAAAGATGACAAAGAAAAAGAGGAGCACGAACACCAATAGTGCGAACGGCAAGAAGTAGGTCGCATTCCGTGCTACGTCCCGCAGATTCCGAAGTACCTATTCGCAGACGCTATAATAATTGGTTGCAGCAGGGCACCGCGGATTGCGATCCCCTTGGAAGGAAATCATGCCGACTGACATCATCATGCCTCAGATGGGCGAATCCATTGTTGAGGGCACTATTACAAAATGGTTGAAGAAGCAGGGCGACAAAGTTCAGCGGGATGAGCCGCTATTTGAAATCTCTACCGACAAAGTTGACGCGGAAATTCCCGCGCCTGCGTCCGGCGTGCTACAGGAAATTAAAGTGGCGGAGGGTACCACCGTCGGAGTAAATACGATTGTCGGCACGATCGCCGCAGATGGCGAGGCCGCTGCGGCCAAACCGGTCGCTGGCAAGCCGGCTGCTCCGGAACCGAAAGAGGAAGCAAAGTCTGTACAAGCGGAGACTTCCGCTTCGGCACCCACTCAAGGCTCAGCGCAACTTCCATCCCAAGCCTCCTCCCAGGATGAGGAGACGCGTTCCTCGCCTCTGGTCCGCAAGATCGCGCGTGAACATGGAGTCAATCTGTCACAGATCTCCGGTACTGGACTCGGCGGACGAATTACGAAGCAGGATATTCTTTCCTTCATCGAGGGCCAGCCATCTGCTCCGGTTGCAGCCGCGTCGAAGGCGGTCGCTACTCCTGCGCCCGTAGCTGCAACTACACCATCAACTCCGGCTCAGCGCCCAACTGCAACTGCCCCCCCGGTTCCCTACCCAGGCGATCTCGTTCCCATGACAAACATGCGCAAGATCATCGCGCAACGCATGATCGAGTCCCGCCGCACCAGCGCGCACGTGCATTGCATGTACGAAGTGGATTTCACCCGTATTGTCCAACTTCGTGGCAAGCATAAGAACGGATTCGAGCAGCGGCACGGCGTTCGCCTCACCTTCATGCCATTTTTTGTCCGCGCCGCCATCATCGCATTGCAGCAGTGGCCGATCATCAATGCGTGGATCGAAGGCGACAACGTTCGCTACCATCGCCACATTAATGTTGGAATCGCAGTGGCCCTCGATTGGGGATTGATCGTGCCCGTCCTCAAGAATGCCGGCGACCTGAACTTCCTGGGATTGCAGCGAGGCATCACGGATCTTGGGGAACGAGCTCGCACCAAAAAATTGAAGCCCGAAGATGTGGAAGGATCCACTTTCACGGTCACCAATCCCGGCCAGTTCGGAGCAGTCTTTGGACTGCCGATCATCAACCAGCCGAACTCCG
>PLUJ01000271.1 GCA_003165455.1 Acidobacteriaceae bacterium
GTCCGCGCTGCCAGGTCGAACCGCCATCGGAGCTTTCAAATACCACTCCGGTCTGGCCGCTGGTTGCGAGCAGACGTTTCCGGCCAGGGTCATAGGTGACGGATGTGATGTCTTTATCGGGCAAGCCAGCGAGCAGATGCTCCCAAGTCTTCCCTGAATCGGAACTGTGGAACGCGCCCTCGCGAGCGGCTACGAAAATTTGACCGTCGGTTACCGTTACGTCACGGATGTTGACTGGGTAAGAAGCGAGGCGAGCCGTCTGCTGCCAGGCTGCTCCGGAATCCTGCGAAACCAGCACGGTGGAGCGGGTTGCGGCGACTACGATACCGTCGGCGGCCTTCACGGAGACGAAATCCTTTTCCCCCTCAACCGGACCTCCCATCCAAATCTTGCCATGATCTTTGCTGGTAAACAGTCCGGCGGAAGTTGCCGCGAACCAGCGTGAGGAATCGAGGTCAGTGTCGTTGACCCGGCCTTCCAGCACGGAGTGCTTGCTGGTGGTCGAAGTCAGGATTTTCTTCTTACCGCTCTTGAGCGTTACGGAGCGGGAAACGGTCTTTTCGGCCACAATGTCGTTAATGGGGTGCCAAGTCGAAGTATTGGGTAAGAGTTCGAACATGCCCCGGTTGGTTCCAGCCAGGATCGTTCCATTCGGAGCCTGCTTCAGCGTGAAGACGTCGCGGCCATCCAAGCCGGAGCTCTTCTGCTGCCAGGTTTGCCCGTTGTCGTGGGTAGTGAAGACGCCGCCAAATTCCCGATCATTCACGAGACCGATGTAAAGTACGTTGGCTTCCTTACTATCCGGCAAGATGGCGCTGACGTAGCGGTGAGAGTAGCCGTGATTGGAACTGGTGAAGGTCGCTGCGGAATCTTCGCTGGCGAGTACGCCGCTGCGATCGGTAGCCAGCAGCACACGGTGTGAATCGCGGGGATCGATGAGCACATCGTTCACCACGACTTCGGGATTGCTCATCCGCTTCCAATTCTTGCCCTCGTCCACACTCTTCCAAAGGCCTTCGGTGGTTCCCGCGTAAACGATTGCCGGATTGCTCGGATCCTGCTTGAGGACGCGGGTACGACGCGCGGTGAAAGGAATGCCTTTCACCTTTTCGAACTCAGTGCCGCCGCTGGTGCTCTTGTAAATGCCGGAGCAGGCGCTGGCGAAAACTTCGGACGGATTGGCGGAGCTTACGATGATCGAGAACACGTCAGAGTCGTCGATCATACCTTTGTTGATGTGCTGCCAATTCGCGCCGCCATCGCTGGTCTTCCAGGCGAGATGCCACGTTCCCGCATAGACTGTGTTGGGATCCTTAGGATCGACCGCAATGGATTCGATATTTTTTACGATACCGTCCGGGGAAATCTTGTTCCAATCCTTTCCACCGTTGGTGCTCCGGTATACGCCGTCGAGAGTGCCCGCCACCACGACCTGGTCATCGGAAGCGGAGACTGCCATGGCGCGCACTGACTTGCCGTGCATGCCCGGCAAAGATTCCCAATCTTTCCCGCCGTTATGGCTGCGGAAAATGTCACCGGCGTTCTGATCCTGCACGCTCCACGCGGAGACGAAGATGGTCTTCGAGTTCTGGGGATCGAAGGCGATATGATCAAGGACATAATCGTCGCCGGCACCGAGCTTGGCGAAACGCGACCAAGCATGCCCGCCGTCGTTCGAGATGTAAAGAACCCCGGTGCTGGTGCCCAGCAAGACGCGATCGGGATTTTGGGGATCGTAAGCCAGGCTGCGCACGTCTCCGCCGTCCGGACCTAAAACCGCCCAGGGTTGGCTGGAAGCGGCCGCGCAAGCAGAAGCTAAAGTAAGTGCCATCAACAACTTCAACCAAGTAAGTTTCATAGCGATTTTCAGCCCCAGATTATAAGAAAGTTAGATGCGAAAGTTACAGTGACAGCCTAAACCACCCTACAACAAGTTACTGAAGGCCACGCGGAAAAAAGGCCGGTCGACGTGCGCCGACCGGCCTTTAATTCCATTTTCGAACCTTACTGAGCTTTCTTGGCAGCTCTCTTCCTGGCCGCCGGTTTGGGATGATCCGGAACTGCTTTCACTTTGGATTCATCCACGGATTCAGTACCGTTCGAGTCGAAGGTCGCGCCCGAAGGAACGATCCAGTACTCGGCGGTCTTGGTGCCAGCGCTGCCGGTGCGCACATCGATCCGGCTTGGATCGATGTGCTGTTGAGCTTCGCCCTCGGCCAGATAGAACTTGGAATCGACGGCGCGTTCTGCCGCCAGATTCTTTCGCTTTTCCGAAGGATCGGCATTCCCAACAATCACCAGCTTGCTGTCAGGGTTTTGCTGCAGGTTCTTGGCCACATCGTCCAGGATAGCCTTGCAGGTGTTATCGACTCGCCACGGCTTCTTCTCGTTGGGGAAGTCGCACTGGCTGAGCTTCGACGCCTGGGGTGGTGGAGGTGGCGGATTCTCAATGGTGACTTGCGTCGAACCCTGAGCGGTCAAGCCGCGCGAGTCGGTGCAAGTGGCATTGATTGCTACGGTGCCGGGCGCTGCGCCCGATGTACTCAAGGTCGCCGAATTACCGCTTCCGGAGACGGTTCCGCTGCTCGCAGTCCAGTTGGCCACAGAGACTGGAACACTGTCAGGGCTGGTGCAATTAGCGGAGAGGTTTACCGTTCCACCTGCCTGCAGGCTGGTCGGATTCGCCGAGAGTGATATGGTCGGCGGATTCTTCGGAGGCAAGGGCTTAATCGTGTAGTTCGCCGTGCAGCTCGCCTCATTATTCTTCTTCATCTTGGCGTCCATTACGTGGGCCGTAACGGTGAAGCTGCCAGGAGCGGCGTTGTTGGTTTCGATTTGGGCGGTGGTGTCTTTGCCGGTGACCTGGCCGCCGTTTCCAGACCAGGCGTAGGTCACGGTGTGTTTAGGATTGAAGTTGCTGGTGGTCACGGTTGCGGTGATCGGCTCTCCGACCATAACTTCGGTGGGCTGCACCGAGCATGACGCAGTCGGCGTGAGCTCAACAGCGCCACCCCAGCTGAAGACGAAGCCGGTTCGGAGGCGAACTCCTTCCAGTTCGGGGCGCTCAAGGTTTTCGCTTGCAGTGGTCGCATCCGAATGGTAATTATGATTTCCCCAAACGTAGTCGGCCTCAAACAATCGTAGGGCGAGCCATTTCTTGATGGGGAGATCCATGCCGCCACCAAGGACGGCTCCGACCGCGTTCTGCGTATTTAGGCCGTTGATATCGAGCCGGTTCAAACTGACAAGAGTGTGCAAGAAGAAGTTCGCACTGTCGGTGCGCCAGATAAATCGGGGGCCGACGGATGCCGTCATTTCATAGTTGCTATTTCCCCAATTATGACCAAAGTCCGCTTCTAGTCCCCAATGAGGGTCGAAGTTATAAGTGAGGGAAGCTCCCACTCCCTTTGCCATATCTGGGATATTGTAGGCGAGAGGGGCGTTAAAGTCTGTGCCCGGGGCGGGAACATTCCCGCCGGGGTGAAGCCACTGATACCCACCGAATAAGTCCCACTTGGGGGTGGAGTCGCTTTGCGCGACGGCAGAGCTAGAAATCAACGATACCGCGAGTAGTGATAAAACGAAAATCACTACGGGGTTTTTGCTGCGGGTGCTCAAATGTGACATTCTTTCCTCCATAACTTTCTTTAAGCCTTGTTTCTCCAAAACCTTTCGGTCTGAGAAGCCGGGCTCACAACTTTGGCATCAACTACATGATTTAGATTTCATTTTGGGAACCCGCCATTTTAACCTAGAGAATCACGAAGCGAAACAATTTTCAATTGTTTTGGCGTTCCCTACCATGTTTTTTATCTATTTATACAGGGTGTTACGTCTCACTTTGACATCCCAGAAGATAGTCCGACGACATGAATGCGGGGCAAGTGGGCGTCTTGGAAAAATGTGTCGTGATATGGACTGAAGAAATTACGGACCCGAGCTGCGGTCCTCATCCGCGTCCTTGCTCCTGATGGAGCTACCCGCGTATGTTTGTAGTCTCCGGAAGTTATCCTCGAAGCATGTTGAATGCTCTGGCAATCGAAGGACACTCAGGCACAGGATGAGTCACGAGAAAGTATTGATCGTCGAAGACGAGGAGAACGAACGCACGGGCCTATCCGAGCTGATTTCGTCTTGGGGATATCGCACCGAGACGGCTGGCGATGGGTTGGAAGGCCTGGAAAAAGCCGAGCAGTGGACGCCCTCGATTGTGATCACGGATCTCAAGATGCCGCGCATGGGGGGGCTTGAGCTGCTGGGAAAGCTGGCGGAACAAACTGAAGCCATGGCGGTGATTTTGGTCACAGCGCAAGGCACGATCGACAGCGCTGTGCAGGCGATGCGCATGGGCGCTTACGACTACATTACCAAGCCCATCGATACGCAGCGCCTTCGAGCGATGCTACAGAATGCGTGCGCGCTGCTCGGGACCCGAGCGGAGCTGGAGAGTACGCGGCGCAGGCTGCGGGATTCAGGATCGTTAGGGCAGTTGCGGGGAACGTCGCGCAAGATGCAGGAAATCTTCCGGTTGATCGAACTGGTTGCGCCCAGCACCGCCTCCGTGTTGATTACGGGCGCCAGTGGCACGGGAAAGGAGTTGGTGGCGCGGACCATTCATCAACTTAGCCCAAGGAAGGATCGGCCTTTCGTGGCGATCAATTGTGCGGCCATACCTGAGACGCTGATCGAGAGTGAAATATTCGGTCACGAAAAAGGCGCTTTCACCGGAGCGCTCGAGCGCCGTACGGGATGCTTCGAGCTGGCCGAGGGGGGAACGATATTGTTGGATGAGATTGGAGAGATGCCGGTCGGCACCCAGGCCAAGTTATTGCGCGTGCTGGAAGATCACAAGTTGCGCAGGCTTGGAAGCAAGGTGGAAACGTCGGTGGACGTAAGGGTGCTTGCGGCTACGAATAAAGTGCCCGACGACGCCGTGGCTTCCGGCGAATTGCGCAGCGATCTTTATTACAGGCTGAACGTTTTCAACGTTCATATGCCGCCGCTGCGGGAGCATAAAGAAGATATCCCCGACTTGGTGCAGCTTCTGCTTTCCGAGATGAGTGCGAAGCATAGTCGTAAAGTTTCCGCGGTTAGTGAAGCGGTAATGAACCTATTCACTAACTACACCTGGCCTGGAAATGTGCGCGAGCTGCGCAACACAATCGAGCGCTCCGTGATTGTGTGCGACAGCGGCATGGTCGAAACCAAACACCTGCCTCCGGGATTCGGCCATGCGATTCTGCGCACGAGCGCCAACGATCCGGATGCGATTCGGCTAGGGGTGGGCACAACGGTGGGCGAAGCCGAAAAGATGCTGATTTTGAAGACCTTGGAATCGACGAGCAATAACAAGACCAAGGCTGCGGAAATTCTCGGAATTAGCTTGAAAACCTTGCATAATAAGCTCAAGGAATACGGCAGTAGCCAGCAGGACGCGGAAACGGTAAAAAGCGAGGAGAGTGGACAGTGACCGGTTGGAGCAGTTTTGGTCTTAGCTCGTCGTTGTCGGAGTCAACTCTTTTTTAGGAACGAAGAGATGATGACTAAAGATGAGGACCGAGAACTGAGACCAAAACCTTCGCAACTTACTTGCCGTTGAGCTGGGATTTGCCTGGCCAAGACCGTCCGCTCTTTTATCATGAGACGCAAAGCCATTATCGTTTTTGCGATCACCTTCATGGTCACGTTGATGGTGGCTGCTTTCTCTTACCTTTATATTTCCCAGTTGCTTCGGCAGCGCATCAGTAACACGTACGAAAGCGCGTTACGCCTGACGCAACAACTCGCCTACTTTGCCGATAACGATCTGCCGGATTTGAGCAGCACGCGGCTGGACACGAATGATCCCACCGCGGTTCGCCGGGCAATGGCCGAGTATCTGCCGATGGATACCAATCTCCTGAACAACATTGAATCGGAGACCGCACTTTGGCCTTACATCTATGACGCTTCGCTTGAAGATGCGAGTGGAAAAGCCCTCCTGCATTCAAACGCACAATTAGTGGGCAAGAAAATTCCGGAGCGGCCGGATTTTCACTCGGTGACCACAGCTCATTTTTGGGATCAATTGCGGCTGGTTTATGCGCCGGCGGCGGTCTACGACGTGAGCTTTCCGTTGCAATTGAATGGAGCGCCTTTCGGTACCATTCGGATCGGCGTGTCCACGGTGTTCCTGCAGAGCGAGATCACTCCCCGCTTGATGCACGCCCTGTATTTTTCGATCGCATCGATTTTCGCTTCACTTCTTCTGGCTGCCGTGATCTCGAACCTGGCGCTTGGGCCGTTGCGGGAGATCAGCCGAAATCTGGATAGCTTAGGATCGGGGCCGGGTGAGGAGTTCTCGGGCAAGGAATCCGAGCACGATGAGTTTGGCCTGGTCACGCTGAAAATCGCCAACCTGGGCCGGCAGATGCGGGACACGAAAGAAATCTTCTCTGCATTGAAAGACAACGTGGACCAGTTGATGTCCAAGCTGCAGGACGGGCTTATTTTATTTACCCGGGATTCGAGAGTGGTGCTGGTGAGCGCCCCGGTGGAACGATTTTTGGGGCAACCGCGTGGAGAACTGCTGGGCAGAACGGCGCGGGAAATCTTCTCCGCCCAGTCGCCGCTTGGATCTTTGGTGTTGGATGCGTTCGAGCGCCGGCGTCCTTTTTCGCAACGCGAATTCACCGCGGCTCGGGGAAGACGGGTTCAGGCCTCGATGGATTTTGTACAGGAGAAGGGAACGCAGATTGGCGCGCTGCTGATTATGCGGGACGCCGAATCGGTTCGCCGAATCGGAGACGAAATTGAAATGTCGAGGCGGCTCTCCGCGAGTGGCAGAGTTACCGGGGGTGTAGCCCACGAAGTGAAGAATCCCATCAACGCGATCGTGCTCCATCTGCAACTCTTGCAGAACAAACTATCGCAATTGGATCCTGACACCCGCCGCCACATGGATATTATCGGCAGTGAGATTCATCGGCTGGATCGGGTCGTGCAGACTCTCGTCGATTTCATGCGAACCAAAGAGCTGCATCTGGAAGAAGTGGACGTGCGCCAGTTGCTCGAAGATGTGGCGCTGCTGGCTTCGCCGGATGCGGAAGCGCGTGGGGTCACCATCAAGCGCGCCATGCCCGAATTTCCATTGCTCATCAAAGCGGATATCGACATGATGAAGCAGGCGCTGTTGAATGTTGTTCTGAACGGAGTACAGGCTATGCCTGACGGTGGAGTGCTAACCATCACCGCTCACCAGTCGGGGGATGCGGTGGTGGCTGAGGTGTCGGATCAGGGAGTGGGTATTGCCAACGATATGCAAGAGAAAGTTTTCGAACTTTACTTCACTACGAAGAAAGACGGAAACGGTATCGGGCTGGCGCAGACCTATCAAATCCTCGACTGGCATCATGGGTCGGTGGAATTCGAATCCGCCGAGGGCACGGGAACAACTTTCCGCTTCAGAATTCCGCTGTCTGCCAGGCGGCCTGAGCTGGAGGAGCCCGATACCAGTTTTGATCCAGTGCTCTCAAAGCCTGCGAGTTGATTTTCGGCGCCCATGGCTACCGAGCGTAGAATCAAAATCACAAGATTAATTGAGAGCGTGCAGGATTGAGAATGACTCTGGCCCCAGTCCGTTGCATTTGTTTATTTGCACTGATACCGCTTGGATCAGGCCTTGCTGCGCCCGTGCGCGGGTTCTCTCACGCGCAAACTTCGCCAGGCTCGAATGCCCCGTCCGCGGCGCCTGCTAAACCTCAGACAGGAGAAGCCTCTGCTCCGGATAAAACAAACTCCAAACATCCGAGCCATCACAAGGCTGCCGCTCAGGATTGCTCAAATGCGGCGACGGGGAAGAACAATTCCTCTCAAAAATCCTGCCCACCTCCGAAGGTAGTAGTTAAGGATGGAGGCGCGAGCGAAGCGCCGGTAGAGTTAAAAGGTTCGAATGAACAGCAGCAGCTCTCTTCCACGGAGCAACTGACAGCCTCAACGGAAGACAACGTGAAGAAAATTGAAGGTCGGCCGCTCGGCTCGAATGAGCAGGAGACGTTGAGTCAGGTGAAGCAGTTTGTGGAGCAATCCAAAGCCGCGATTGCCGCCGGCGATCTGGAGCGAGGCCATAGTCTTGCAATGAAGGCGCTTTTGCTTTCGGATGAACTGGTTAAGAAATGAGCCAGGAAGGCGCAGAAATCAAGCCTCCCACGGATTGATAACCGGCACCTGCGTCTTTGCGAATTCGGTCGCGTTGCGTGTGACGACTGTCAGATTATGTTGAAGAGCCGTTGCCGCGAGCAGTCCGTCGATCACCGATAGAGATATTCCCTTCAGCTTAACGGCGGCGAGCAAACCCCAGCGATTGGCAATCGCCGTGTCCACGGCAAGAATCCTTCCTGCGAAACGGCTTCCTAACTCAACTTCGAGCCAGGTTTCCAAAGGTGCCCGGCGTCTGCTCGGCTGCAATCCTGCTACTCCCTTTCGAATCTCCCCTAGAGTGAGAACGCTCAGATAGAGCAAGGTTTCATCCGTCGCGTCCATCCATTCCATTACTCGCGGCTCGGGCCTGCTGTGGACTAATTCGGAGATGCAATTCGTGTCCAGCAAAAAGCCGCTCACAATTCAAAGTCGCGACCGGGGTCAGGATCGCGCTCCAAGTCAAGCTCGACGCTCGAGAGGGGGGATTGGCGGAAGAACTGCACCAGGCTCTTAGGCTGATGAGCTCTTCCGAGGAGACGGTTGTACTGTTCTTCAGCAATCATTACTACCCCATCCTTACCTTGGCGCGTAATGCGCTGCGGACCCTCGGAACGTGTGCGGCGGAAAACCTCGCTGAAGCGGGCTTTCGCACTCTGAAGTTGCCAGGAATCCACAACTGAATGAATAACTTGCGTGGGCGACGGACTATTTTCTTCGCGAGAGGCTTTCGACAAACGTGGCTCCAATATGACTAGTCTGACTAGACATTATTGTGCTTTCGACCCGTCCCTGTCAAGTGCCCTTTCTTCGGGACCTGTCGGGCTCAAATTTACACCTTTAATTCCGGAAGACTGATGGATGCCGAACATCATTCAATCTTCTTGCATCCAACATGACGATTCGAGGTGGATATGGACGAGAAGGTAATGCAGGAGATATTTCATGAACTTATCTCTTCGCTCGAGGCACTGGATACCCAGAGTTCGGCGATTTCGCAGTTTTTGCAAGACAAGGGTATCGTGGATTCGAAAGAACTCGCCCCCTATCTGGAACGCGCGGGAAACACCAGCAGCGTTCGGTGGCTGGGTACACGGGTAAGGATCGACTATCTGTTCTCCACCGGCGCGAAAGATACGCAGGAAGAGGACAACTCCGCGCAGGAAGCTGCCGCTGGAGAAGCAGAGAACCCAGACGGTAACAGCAGGGAAAGCAAGAACAGAGAAGGTAGGACAGCCGGAAAAGATGCAGCCGAAAAAAATCAAGAAAATGTCGAAGGACCCCAGACCAATGCCGGTAAGCATGCGGCGTGAACCCTGCCGACAACCAGGAGAAGATTAATCCGCGGGTATGGGAGCGGCCCGCTGGACCGGGGTTCGGACTTTCTCGGAAACCGGCGCTTCTGAAACAGCGTCCAGCCACTTGCGAACTTCAGGCAAAGCCTGGCGCATTGCCACTTCGCCGGAGCGAATTAATTCATCGACGCGTTTGAAGTCGTCATACGCGAAGCCCGCCACATCGGGCTCGACCACCAGGTCGGCTGCACCGCGCCACAAATGGCTCATCTTGTCCTGGGCAATGGCGAACGATTGACCGATTACGTCGAAGAGATGCCGCGGCACACCATCCTTCGACCACTGGCCTTTCAAATGAACCGCCAGCACCCGGTCCGCGCCCATGTCGCGCAACGGGCGCGTGGGCACAGGATGAGAGAGCATGCCATCCACCAGCCAGCGTTCTCGAATGTTCACCGGCAGGAACATTCCGGGATAGGCGCAACTGGCTCGTACAGGATCGGTGATGGAGCCGGAGTGAAAAACCACGCCTTCGCCAGTGTTGAAGTCGGTTGCCGTTACTCCCAGAGGAATCCGCAATTCTTCAAAGGAATTCACCTTTAAAGTGCGGGTCAGGAAGGAAACCATTCGATCATTGGAAGCGAAGCCGTACCGCGAAACGGTCCAGCGAGCAAAAGTTGTGAAGCGGCAGGAACGCGCCACTTTTTCCAGGTCCTCAATGGAGACACCGCTGCAATAGACGGCGCCGATGAGCGCGCCTACACTTGTGCCAGCAACCATGCTCACGGGGATGGCTTCCTCTTCCAGCACCTTCAGGACGCCGATATGAGCCATGCCGCGGGCAAAACCGCCTCCCAGTGCTAGGCCGATGGCGGGAATTCGCGGCTCACCGGTCGCTGCCGTTTTGCGCGAGAGTTCCCGACCGAAAGCTTGCACTGATCGGACAATCTTGCCAATGCTTTTCACCGTGACTCCATACCCGTGGTCCGCGCTTTAACACGTCCGAATCAACGATCTTTAAGATGCCATAGTCTCCATTTCCGCAGTAGGGCTCGATAGTGCCATTCTTCCATTACTTTCGGCCGCATCGAACTGCATCGATTGCAATCACCGCTCCCCTCGGGTCGTGACTAACTCATGTAGTTCTGCTAACTTACAGTGATGGTGAGGGAGATTTCGTCGGGCGGGGTAGTGATTCGCAAGCGCGAGGATGCTTGGTGGATGGCGGCCATTCAACCCGCGGGCGCTCCCTCTGGAGATTCGAAGGGAACCAGGAAGCGTCCATCTAAGCCTGTCCTGGCCCTGCCGAAGGGCCTAGTCGACGCCGGAGAGAAGGCTTTGGATACTGCTGTGCGCGAGGTTTTCGAGGAAACCGGAGTAACGGCGGAGGTCATTACAAAGCTCGGGGACATCAAGTACGTTTATTCGAGGAGCTGGGGAGATGGACAACGCGTATTCAAGATCGTCAGCTTCTATCTGATGCGATATGTGTCCGGTCGAATTAACCAGATCGCCGACGAGATGAGGGTTGAAGTGGCGAAAGCGCGCTGGGTGCTCCTGGAAGACGCTCCGAAGCTGCTCGCCTATACGGGTGAAAAACAAATGGCGCAGCGCGCGATTGAGCATGTGATTGCGCATCCGGAGTTATGAGGAAAAGTGCGGTGCTAAAAATTGTCAGGGTACCGCTTTTCATGCCGCATCGATTCGTAAGATGTAACGCTTGCTCGCTCACGCATCGTAAGTTCATTTCACTCCACCAGAGGCCGCGCGTGCATGCGGGCGGGGGACGACGAAGGACACTTTTTGCCTCACTGTACGTCGCCTCATTCATCCTTTACACAGCGTTTTCGCAGACGCCAGCGGCAGGTAAGACGAAGCCATCGGACGCTTTGGATTCCAACTACGGACCGGCCCTCGCAGCGGCCGACCATTTCCTCCAATTCTGGCAATCGGGGGACGTGGAGAATGGGATGGCTTTGTTGAGCACTCATGCCAAAGCTGGAATCACAGTCGATGGTCTTGACCGGTTTTTTTCAAACCCTGTATCCGCCTACGAAATTGGCCTCGGCAAGCGGTTGAAGCACGGGAGCTATGAGTTCCCCATCGCGGTGATCGATGCTCCGGGCAATCGCCGGCGGCATCGCCATTTTTCCAGCATCATCGTGGTGAACACTGGCAACAGCGACTGGGCGGTGGATAAACTGCCATAGGAGAAGATTGACGATTGCCAATTGCCGCCGGGGAAGCGGCCTTAGATTCCCAATTGGTAATCGGAAGTTGGCAATTGGCAATCTTCACACCCTTTAGCTCGAACTCGCATTACTGAGGATGAAATGAAGCGCATTCATAGAGTCGCTGTCTTAGGCGCGGGGACCATGGGCGCCCGCATCGCCGCACACTTCGCCAATGCCGGAGTTCCCAGCTTTTTGTTCGATATTGTTCCGGCAGGTGTTGCGCCCGACGCCGGGCCTGCGGCACGAAACAAAATCGCCGCCGCCGGACTTGAGGGAGCCAAGAAATCCAAACCAGCCGCCTTCATGGATGCCTCGCTCGCCCGCTTCGTTACCGTCGGCAACTTCGAGGATGATCTGGAGAAGCTTGCTGAAGTGGATTGGATTATCGAAGCGGTGGTCGAAAATCTCGAACTCAAGCGAGCGCTGTTGAAGAAGGTCGAGGCGATCCGCAAGCCCGGCACCATCATCACTACAAATACCAGCGGGCTGCCGGTGGGAAAAATTGCGGAAGGTTTTTCGGACGATTTTCGCCGTTGCTGGTTCGGGACACATTTCTTCAATCCTCCGCGATACATGCGACTACTCGAATTAATTCCCACGCCAGAAGCCAATCGAGAGCTGATCGATGCGGTTTCAGATTTCTGCGACACGCGTATGGGCAAAGGCGTGGTGCTGGCGAAAGATACTCCAAATTTTATTGGGAATCGCATCGGAACATTTTCCGTCTTGAATGTAATGCGATTGATGCAGGAGATGGACCTCAGCATAGAAGAGGTCGATGCGCTGACGGGACAAGCCGTAGGCTGGCCGAAGTCGGCAACGTTCCGCACCATCGATTTGGTAGGGCTCGACATTCTGGGACATGTCGTCGGCAACATGACCGCCAACGTTCGCGACGAGCGCAGTGAACTGACGTTGCCCAACTTCTTCACGCAGATGCTCGAGCGCAAATGGCTGGGAGACAAAACCAAGGGCGGTTTCTACAAGAAAGCGAAAAGTGCAGAGGGAAAGGAAGACGAGCGCCTGGCCCTAGACTGGAAGACCTTAGAGTATCGTCAGCGACAGAAACCGAAATTTGCCGCGCTCGATATGGCCAAAAATATTGACGAAATTGCCGCTCGATTGCGCATGCTGCTTGGACTGGAAGGCCCCGAACCTCAGAAGGCTGGGCCGCAGAAGGGGGATAAGGCTGGCGCGTTTCTATGGTCGGCCTTGTCCGATCTTTGGACCTACGCGGCAAATCGTGTTCCCGAGATATCAGACTCCATTGTCGAGATCGATCGCGCCATGCGCCTGGGATTTAACTGGGAGTTGGGACCGTTCGAGCTCTGGGACGCCGCGGGAGTGGAAGCAACCGTCACCCGCATGAAGACAGAGGGCAAGCCAATCTCTGCAAACGTGGAAAAGCTATTGGCTGCGGGAAAAAAGTCGTGGTACGAGGATGAGGCGAATTCGCCGGCTGGACGTAAGTACTGGGATGTAAGCACTGACAACTGGAAACAAGTACAGGTATCCGCTGGAGTGTGGTCGGTCGCGGTTGCGAAGAAATCCAAAGGTGTGGTTAAGAAAAACTCCGGGGCCTCACTCGTCGACCTCGGCGACGGAGTTGGCTGCATCGAGTTCCACAGCAAGATGAATTCGCTCGGAGCCGACATCATGGGGCTGATTCTGCAAACCCTGAAACCCGGCGGACCCGGCGATCATTTCGACGCATTCGTCATTACCAACGATGCCACGAATTTTTCCGTTGGTGCGAATTTGATGCTGCTGCTGATGAGCGTGCAGGAAGAAGAATGGGACGATGTCGATCTGGTGATCCGCCAATTCCAGGCCATGACGCAGGCGATCAAATTCTCTCCGAAACCATTGGTAAGCGCGCCGTTCGGATTGTGCCTAGGCGGCGGCACGGAAATTTCTCTACACGCCGCAGCGCGGCAGCCCCATGCTGAACTTTATACCGGCTTGGTTGAAGTTGGCGTTGGGCTACTGCCCGGCGGCGGAGGGTGCAAGGAGATGTTATTGCGTGCGGTAGATTCCGCCGGTGCGGCAAAAGGGGGCAAAGTTTCCGGTGAAACGCTCGCGGGATCCATCGAAATGCTGGAGGCGATGAAGAGAGCTTTTGAGACCATTGCGACAGCCAAGGTGGCTACCTCTGCGCACGAGGCGCGTGGGCTTGGTTTTCTCCGCGAGAGTGATCGCATTACAATGAACCGTGAGCGCGTATTGTCCGAGGCGAAAACTCGCGCGCTCGAACTCGTCCGGGCGGGCTACGAAGCTCCCATAGCACGCGCGGATATTCCCGCTCCAGGGGAAAGCCTCCTCGGCACGCTGAAGATGGGCATTCACTTGATGCGACAGGGCGCCTACATTACGGATTACGAAGTGAAGCTGGGCGGGAAAATCGCCGAAGTGCTCTGCGGCGGCAACGTCACTCCAGGAACTCCGGTGAGCGAACAATATATTCTCGATCTGGAACGCGAAGGATTTAAATCCCTGTGTGGCGAGAAGAAAACGCAGGAGCGCATTCAGTACACGTTGAAGACGGGAAAGACGCTGCGGAATTGAGAGTCGCGAAGGAGACCGATGAATTCCAGAAAACTACGCCTACCGTTATTGATCCTTTTAGCGGCATCCTTTGCTCATGCCGGCGAAATCCAGAACGGGGAAGACGTCTTGCGAGCCATGCATGATCGGTTTGCGAATACATAGTATGAAACCTTGACCTTCGACCAGAAGAGTACGACCTACAATCCTGACGGCACCACGAAGGTGGATAGCTGGCACGAGGCCTTGTCAGTGCCCGGGAAACTGCGCATTGATATTGGAGCGCCAAGCGACGGCAACGGATATCTTCTTGTCGATGGAACGGTCACAGGCTTTCATGCCGGCAAGGAATCGGGCACGAGGCCGCTGGTGAATATGGTTCTGGTCCTGGGGTTCGACGTCTACCGGCAGGCTCCTGAGGAAACTATTAAAGTCGTGAAAGCCGAAGGCTACGACCTCACCAAGGTCCACGAAGAAACCTGGAATGGGCAATCGGTCTACGTGGTCGGCGCAGACAAAGGCGACTTGCACTCCAAACAGTTCTGGGTGGATAAGAGCCGAATGCTGTTCCTGCGCCTCTTTGAGCCCCAGCAGAGTGATCCAAAGAACTCCCAGGAAATAATCTTCCAGGACTATCGAGAAATGGCAGGCGGCTGGGTGGCCGCGCGAGTTGAAGTGAAGGTCGACGGCAAGACGGTCTTCACCGAAGACTACTCCGATATCAAGACGAACGTAAAGCTCAGCCCATCGACGTTCGATCCCAAGCAATTCAATTCGGCTCATTGAGAAGCCGCGGGCCGATAACTGCTTAGGATCCCTGCCATTGCGGCGCGGCCTTCGGAAGGCAATCCAAACTAGATCCTCCAGCGTACCTCTTGTGAAGACGTAAAAACGAAAGGAAACCTTCACATGAAGAATCGCAACTTTGCAATTCTGCTTGCAGTGTTCGCAATGACATTTGCAAGCATGAGCTTCGCTCAAAATCCGATGGTGGGCGGTCATGACATGTCGCCCCAGAAAAACATTATTCAAAACGCGATGAACTCCGACGACCATACCACCCTGGTCGCAGCGGTGAAAGCAGCTGGATTGGTGGACACGCTCGAGGGCGCGGGGCCCTTCACGGTTTTTGCGCCCACCAACGAAGCCTTCGCGAAACTGCCGGCCGGCACGGTGGATAATCTGCTCAAGCCGGAAAATAAAGATCAACTCGTCAAAATCCTTACGTATCACGTGGTTCCCGGCAAGGTCACATCCAACGATTTGAAGAAGATGATCAAGCAAGGACACGGCACCGCCGAGCTAACCACAGTGGAAGGCGGCAAACTGGAAGCGATGATGCAAGGCGGCAAGATTGTTCTGAAGGACGAGAAGGGCGGCACCGCGACTGTGACCATTCCAAATGTCATGCAGTCCAACGGCGTAATCCACGTGATTGATGCCGTTTTGATGCCGTAAGTACGAGGCCGTACTTAAGTTGGATCGGAAGTTCGGTTGAGGCGCTCCTTAGAGGGCGCCTCCTCTTTTTCCCGGCTGATTTTTTCTGACTCCAGCTCGTAGCGAATGAACCCACTGATGAGTTGGCTTCGATGAAGCTACAATTGATTCGTATGCCGAAACGTCTTCCGCTTTTCGCCTCAATGATAACGATAATGATCTGGTCTGTCGCCGTCGCCTCGGTGTCAGCAAAGGCACAAACGTCCGGCCAAAACGAGCCTGCGCCGGATGTTCCGGATGCGATCCAAGTACCCGCCGGACAGCAAGTAGTTTTATACGCGCACGCCACCGGATCGCAGATCTACACGTGTCAAGCTGCCGACGGCAAATTTAATTGGACGCTCAAGGGCCCCGATGCCGAACTCCATGACCGCAAAGACAAGGTCATAGGACATCACTCCGCGGGCCCAACCTGGAAATTAAACGACGGCAGCGAGGTCACAGGAAAAGCGGCCGCCCATGTTGACGCGCTAGACGCGGAATCAGTTCCGTGGCTATTAGTCGACGTGGTGAGCCATGCAGGAAAAGGCCAGCTGAACGACGTGAACACGATCCAGCGGGTTCACACTCACGGCGGCCAGCCTCCATCCGGAGGATGCGATGCCGCTCACGTTAACAACGAAACCAAGAGCAATTACACGGCGGACTATTATTTCTATGCCCCGGCCAAGTGAAGCGTAACTCCGGCCTTCGCATCAAATCGAGAGAGCGCTTATCTGAAAAGTGAGAACTTTCATGCGTGAAGTCGTCATTGTTTCTTCGGTTCGAACCCCTGTAGGCCGTGCCTTTAAAGGCACGCTCCGCGCCAGCCGTCCCGATGAGCTGGCGGCCATCGCCATCAAGGGGGCTCTGGAGCGAGTGCCTCAGCTCGATGCAAAAGAGATTGAGGATGTAATTCTTGGTTGCGCCATGCCCGAGGCTGAACAGGGGATGAACGTTGCGCGTATCGCTTCCTTGCGTGCCGGGCTCCCGGTTGAAGTCTCTGCGCTTACCGTCAATCGATTCTGCTCATCAGGGTTGCAGGCGATTGCCATGGCTGCCGAGCGCATCATGAGCGGCGGTGCTGAAGTAATCGTAGCCGGCGGTACGGAATCGATGTCGATGATTCCCATGGGCGGTCATAAAATCTCGCCCAATCCCTGGCTCGTCGATCATTACCCCGACGCTTACCTCAACATGGGCTTGACCGCCGAGCGCGTCGGCCTACGCTTCGGCATCACTCGCGAAGCGGCGGACGAATTTTCCTTGCACAGCCACCAGAGAGCGCTGGCTGCGATTCAGGCCGGCAAGTTCGATGACGAAGTTGTGCCAGTGCCGGTAAGCTTCACGACTCCGAATGGATCGAAGCCCAAGCGGCAGGAAATTGTTTTCAAGATGGATGAAGGCCCGCGAGCCGACACTTCGCTGGAAGCCCTGCTCTCGCTGAAGCCTGCGTTTCACGTAAAAGGTAGGGTCACCGCCGGAAATTCGTCGCAGCTTTCCGACGGCGCATCTGCCACGCTCGTCATGTCTCGCCAACGCGCCGACCAGCTTGGCATTCCATACAACGGGATCTTTCGCGGCTTCCAGGTCGCCGGCTGCGAGCCCGACGAGATGGGCATCGGGCCGGTGTTCGCGGTGCCGCGCCTGCTCAAGCGCCACGGCCTCAAGATCGACGACATCGATCTGTGGGAATTGAACGAGGCGTTCGCGGTGCAGGCGATCTACTGCCGCGATCGGCTCGGCATCCCGAACGACCGCCTGAAAGTCGACGGTGGCGCGATTGCCGTCGGGCATCCGTACGGGGTGTCCGGCTCACGCCTGGCCGGTCACGCGCTCATCGAGGGCAAGCGGCGCGGCGTCAAATACGTGGTGGTGACCATGTGCATCGGCGGCGGCATGGGCGCGGCTGGTTTGTTTCGCGGGGACGAGCGGAAAACGGAAGGATCGCGTCATGGACCTTCGCTTCACGCCGGAAGAAAACGCGTTCCGCGCCGAGGTGCGCGCGTTCATGAAGAAAAAGCTGCCGCCGGCGATCCGCACCAAGATCATCGAGGGCGGCCACCTGGGAAAAGAGGACCTCGTCGCTTGGACGCGCATCCTCAACGCCAAGGGCTGGGCGGTGCCGCATTGGCCGAAGCAATGGGGCGGCACCGGCTGGGGTCCGGTCGAGCTTTATATCTTCCGCGACGAGATGCAGCAGGCGCCGGCGCCGGCGCCGCTGGCCTTCGGCGTCAGCATGGTCGGCCCGGTCATCATCGAATTCGGCAGCGATGCGCAGAAGCGCCGCTTCCTGCCGCGCATCGCCAATCTCGACGATTGGTGGTGCCAGGGCTTCTCCGAGCC
>PLUJ01000175.1 GCA_003165455.1 Acidobacteriaceae bacterium
CACCACCACCGCCAGCACCGCCATGGTGAGTGAGATCGGCGTCATGCTGGGATCGTGCTTGGCATGCTCGGCATGTTCGTGCAGTTCTTGCAATTCGTCTCCGCCCATCGGCTTTCCCTCGCGCGCATCGAGATTGGGATTTTTGGCCCCGTTGATGTTACGGATTGACCTGCTGCCGTGCAACTCCNNGAGTATGCGCTGCCACGTTCCGAAATCGAGCTTCCCCGCCGTGATGGGAACAATCACTTCGTGATGGATCAGCAGAGCTTTCAGGTGTGAGTCGCCGTTATCTTCGCCGGTCTCGTGGTGTTTGTACTCCCGCCGGAAGGGTGCCAGTTTCTCCAGCCACTGGTCAATGTCCTCGATGAGACCGCTCTCATGGTCGTTCACGTAAACTCCGGCCGTGATGTGCATGGCCGAAACCAGCACCATGCCTTCCTTCACTCCGCTCTTGTGAACGATCTCTTCCACCTGAGGCGTAATGTGTACATAGGCTCGGTGAGTCTTAGTGTGAAACTTCAAATACTCTGTAAGAACTCTCATCGTTGTCCTCTGTGTTTTGTCAACGGTCGTTTACAAAACGATACTTCCGGAACGCATCCAGGATAAGTGTGGAGAATCTAAATCGGTAGTGACGGTTTGAATGATCGAATGATCGATCAAAGGAGCCGCTGTAGAATAGTACCCGCAGAATTTCCTTGTTCTTGTTGGCCAAATTAATCGGCAGATCCAGGAAAGGGAAAAGCGTCTGAGCGACTCCAGCATAAAACACTCTTCCAGGAAATCACTTGCCTGAAGAGTCCTGGGATTTCTTAGGGCCACATGGATGGTTGGCGAATTGGCTTGTCAGGTTTGCGTGTGCCTCCGACAATCGCTTCAGCGCCGACACGGGAACTCGAAATTCGCTCTTGCAAGACGTACAGCTTGCGATGGCTGGGACATTCCCGATCCATTGGAGCACCCTTAGTTGAGGTTTCGGCATGGATACAGCTTGAACGGACGCTGCTCGAACAAAAAAATCCGGCAGCCCCCAACTACCGCATGGTTTCTTCGATTTCGGAAATCCAGTCCGGTCGCTTTAACACTTCGCGCGGTTTTGGACCGTCGGCCGCACCCACAATCCCGTCCTGCTCCATCAAGTCGATGAGATGGGCGGCACGTCCATAGCCGATGCGCAATCGCCTTTGCAGCAGCGAGGTGGACGCCTTGCCAAATTCAATCACCAGCTTTACAGCGTCCTGAAACAGGGGATCGTCCCCGCTACTTTCTTCCGATCCGTCACCGGCGCCAACCGCTGCCTTTTCGCGTTCCTCTCGTGGAGCTTCCAGGAATTGCTGCTGGTACTCGGCGGAGCCCTGGCTTTTCCAGAATTCCACCACGGCCGCGATCTCTTTTTCCGTGACGAGCGGCGCATGCAAGCGATGAACTCGCGCAGAGCCGGATGGAAGATAAAGCATGTCGCCCTTGCCGAGCAAAGCTTCCGCTCCGTTCGAGTCGAGAATCGTTCGCGAATCCACTTTGGTCGCTACGCGGAAGGAAATTCGTGCCGGGAAATTGGCCTTGATCAATCCCGTGATTACATCCACTGACGGCCGCTGCGTTGCCAGAACAAGATGAATACCCACGGCGCGGGCCATCTGCGCCAGGCGAGTAATCGATTCTTCCACGTTGCTGGAATCGAGCATCATCAGATCCGCCAATTCATCGATGATGATTACGATGTAGGGAATTGGCTTATCGTCGGAAGCCTCTTCGAAGAGGCTTGGAGTGCCGCCATTGTCAAACAGCCGGTTGTACTGGTCGATATTCCTGACGCCCTTCGCGGCCAGAAGCTTCAAACGGCGTTCCATCTCGCGAACCGCGTTGCGGAGCGCGTTCGCAGCCAGTTTCGGCTCCGTGATGATGGGAGTATACAAATGCGGCACGCCTTCGTAATTCCCCAGTTCAAGCCGCTTGGGATCTACCAGGATCAATCGCACTTGATCCGGCGTGGCCTTGTACAAAATCGACATGATGAAGGCGTTGATGGCGACGCTCTTGCCGGCTCCAGTCGATCCGGCGATCAATAAGTGCGGCATGCCGGCGAGGTCGGCCACGACGATCCGGCCATTAATATCTTTGCCCAGGGCCAACGTGAGCTTCGACTTGTGGCCCAAAAATTCCTGGGATTCAATGTTTTCTCGCAGCCAGATGATCTCGCGCTCGCGGTTCGGCACCTGAATGCCCACCGTCGATTTCCCGGCCATGCGCTCGATCAGAATGCTCTCGGCCTTCAGCGCCAGGCAAAGGTCATCGGTGAGGTTGGTGATGCGGCTGTACTTGATTCCGGCGTCGGGCTTGAACTCGAACGTCGTGACCACGGGACCGGGATTGATCTGCGTGATCTGCCCGTGCACCTCAAACTCGGCATACTTCTCGGTAAGCACCTGTGCCAGAACCTTGAGTTCGTCGGCATCGACCGCCTGCTGCTCGTCCGGGCGCTGGAGCAAACTGCTCGATGGCAACTTATATCCCCCCGCGATCTTTGGAAGAGTGGTCTTTGCCTTGTGATCACTGTCGGCACGTTGTGTGACTTCCGGATCCGCAGCCTACTCACCCTGCGGAAAAGATTCCGGCATGATTCCGCCACTCGCCGTCGGCAACTTTTGTTCCGCCGGTTCCGCTTCAAGCATGCGCTCAATGCCCGTGCGGCGTGACTCTGGCGCAACTCGGGACTGAACGGTTGGCTCGGCTGAAGCTTGCCGTGCCGGAATGATCTGCGTCTTGATTTGGGGCTTTGCAACTCGCCGTTTGTCGAGATCCTTTTGTTGGCGTTTCTTGGCTCGTTCCTCCTGCCAATCCTGGAAGCGATTCCACAATGCAGTCACGAAGGCAAACCGGGTCGGGAGCCACAGCTGGATCGATGAGAACGAAAAAGCCGTCGAAAGGTAAAGGGCCACGGCCAGCACGCTGGCGCAAACGATGTAGGCCCCGGCGATGTTCAGGTAATGGATCAGGGCGTCGCCCACGACACGGCCGACCAAACCTTCGATGGGCATCACGCCCATCCAGCGCAAATTGCCCGGCAGCAGCGCCAGCAACGCGGGAAGGAAAACCACCAGCCAGATTCCACCGAGAGTTTTCGCAACCGGAGACTGAACCTTCCGTGAGACAAACCAGCGAACGCCGAGCACAGCCGGGAACACGGGCAGGAGAAAAGCTCCTACGCCGAAGAGCTGCAATGCCAGGTCGGAAATAAGTGCGCCGACCACGCCAACCCAATTGCGGGCAGCGTGCGTTCCAGTAAGAACGGAGGCGCTATTGAGCGATGGATCGAGCGGTGAATACGATGCTAACGCGAGGAAGAGGAGGAGCGCAGAGATGCACAGCAGGAATCCGATCAGCTCATTCAGCCGCCGGTTGCCCGTGGGGACAAANNCGGCCAGAGCCTCATCATTATGCCAAGAAGCGAACAACGGGGCAATGGAGGAATGGCAAGGGGGTGTACAGTTGGATGCGCTGGGACAAAACCAGGAACGTTGGTAGCCTTCTTGGTCGAATGTACCAATAGTGGTACAATGTGTGAAGACAAGCTTAAAGCGACTGCCAGCACGATTCTACCGTTCCGACAATGGACGTGAGCCGGTGCGGGAGTGGCTCAAAGGCCTGGTTGCTGAAGATCGTAGAATCGTCGGCGAGGACATTAAAGACGTTGAATTCTCATGGCCCATCGGGATGCCGCTCGTGCGTCCTCTTGGCCGGGACTTGTGGGAGGTTCGGAGCAGTTTGCCTCATGGACGGATCGCTCGTGTGCTTTTCTGCGTTGAACAAGACTGTATGGTGCTATTGCACGGGTTTATGAAGAAAACGCAGAGGACACCAAAGCAGGAGATCGATCTGGCACTCCGCCGGAAGAATGGGAATCAATCATGAAGAAAAAAAACATCGGCTCAACCCTCGATAGCTGGCTTCGTGAGGAAGGCCTCTATGAAAAAGTCAGCTCGATGGCCATCAAACGCGTGATCGCGCGCCAGGTTCAGGCCGCGATGGAAAAGAAAGGCCTGACCAAGGTCGAAATGGCTCGACGGATGTGCACCAGCCGTTCCGCTCTTGACCGTCTCCTCGATCCCGGTAACGACGCTATTACCTTGACCACACTTCAGAAAGCGGCGGCTGTTGTGGGACGTCAGGTTCGACTGGAGCTTGTCTGATGGTCATTGAGTTTGTACGTCGCTATATACGCGAAAGGCGGCCAGGCTCATGCCGGGCCAAGGATCTTGAACAAATCAATGCCGCTGCCGACGAAATGAATCCCGAAGTTGAGGATGTGCTGAGATATCAATCGCTGGACGATCTCGCAGCGAACGAATAGGCTTATCCCGCCGGCCTGGCCGCAAACACGAATCCCGGCAACCCTCGTTCCCTCTTAACTATTGCAGATGCCACATGTACGCCAGAGCGATCACAACCACCCCGAAGACGATCCGGTAAACGATGAAAACCTTCAGACTATTTGACTGCAAGTAGCGAATGAGCCATGCAATCGTCGCATAACCAACGAGCGCGGACACAATAATTCCCACCAGAAAAGGCGCATGCATCCCGGCAGGCAAGCCCTCTTTATGAAGCTCGTGCGCTTTCAGTAAGGCGGCGCCGGCGATGATTGGAGTGGATAGTAGAAAGCTGAAGCGAACTGCGGCCTCCCGAGTCATGTTTCGGAACAGGCCGGCTGTAATGGTCGCGCCGGAGCGCGAAACCCCCGGGATGAGCGCAAACGCTTGTGCCACTCCAATGAGCAGCGAATCAACGAAAGATGTCCGCGTGAGCGGCTTCTCACGTTTGCCAACTTTTTCTCCCAGCCACATGAGCAGCGCTACCAGGATCAATGCTGCGGCAATCAGGACGATGTGTTCGCGAAAATAATCTTCGGCGGAGTGTTCAAGCAGCTTGCCCGCGATCGCTCCTGGAATCGTGGCGATCGCCAGAAACCAGAGGAGCATGCGCTCCTCCTTACGCTCCTGAGGGGTCAAGTTCTCATCCGAGCCGTTGGCTTCGGAGAAGCGCACGACCTTCCCTCCCAGCGCAGCGCGGATAATCTGAAACCAAGTCCTGCGGAAGTAGAACAGCACGGAGAGCAGCGTTCCGAAATGCAGCGCAACGTCAAACGTGAGCTCGTGGGCCGGAGACAATTCGTTCCAGCCGAGCAACCGCCGCACAATGATGAGGTGTCCGGAGCTGGAGACGGGAATGAATTCCGCCAGTCCCTGAATGATGGCAAGAACTACAGCTTGATAAATGGGCAAAATTAATCCGCCGTGTTTCCGTAGGTTGGAATATCCCGTTGAATGTAGAAGATTAGACGCTGCGTACGCAAGGCCCAATCGCTTTGGCCGTATTGCGAGACAATTTTTTGTGCGATCGACAATGCGCGGTCTTTCGATTCGGCCGACTTCTTTTGATTGGGTTCTGTTTTATAAATTTGAATGAGCGCCGCGCGCCGCCACGCCGCGTTATATAAGGCTTCCGGAGCGGCGGGAGATTGAGGATGGTCCTTGGCGTAGTTTTCGTAAAGATCGGCTTCCTTGTCGGGACACTTCGACAAACCTTCCCACTCGCCGCAGAGTTTATTTTCGAGAAGGCGAAACGCCGCCAGATCGGCCCACTTGGTCGACGGATACTTTTTGATGACCAGCCTCATCCAGTCTTCTTTCATTTGGCCGCGCATGTAAGCATCGCGCTCGCGTGCGGAGGGGCGGGTCATTACGTCGGAACGCTCGATCTGCCACCGGATATCGGCGGCGCGGTAAAGCGCTTCGGCGGCAAGCGGCGAGGCGGGCATCAGATCGTATACGCGATAATAGAGACGCATGGCGTCTTGCCCGGCATCGCGGCGCCCGCGGCGGCGGCTGGCCTCGTCTTCGGAATCGGCCGCCTCGCCGAAAATGACGCTATCGCCATCTTGTGTCGTAGCGCCTACAAATCCCTGGCTGGGAATCCATCCGGTGATGGCTTTGCCTTCGTTTTCTTCGTCGAATGCGTCGTCCTGGTTGCTTGGCGGCGGGAGGATCACTTCCACGTGGACCCAGTCGCGGGTGGTATCGATGACGATGAGTTCATAGCCGCGATTGGCGTCGCCGACTCTTTGCGAGTCGGCGCTAGGGGAAACGCGGATTGTTTCGGGATGCACAAGTGTTCCGCGGATCGCATCCGCCGAAGCTAGGCGGGCGCTGGCGAAGAGGATGAATGACAAGAAAATGGCAGCGATAGTCGGGAGCCGCTGGTTCATAGCTGTTTTGATGCCGATCAATGGCGTTGGCTGAGATGTCCTGCAAAGGATGGTCAAGGAGAAATGTGCGGTTGTCAATCTGCGATTGTCAATTCCGGCGCAAAACAAAACGCCCCGGACTCGGTTTGAGTCTGCGGGACGTTTGCTGATCAGCCCTCCCCCAAGTGCTGCTCAAGAAGGAGCATAGGTTGAGGGGCGCTTACGGTAAATGGCACTCAAGTGCTAAGGGCATGGCGCGAAAGTGCGCCGGTGGTGGGGGATTTATCCGGCAGTCTAAATCGCAACAATGTTCCACGTGGAACATTTTAATTTGCACAAAAAACTTCGCCGCAAGTGATTGATTCTTCAGGAGGCGATTTCGGTGGTTCAATGGATTCATGGGGTTAGGCTGCGGATAAAGTATCTACTTTCGAGGGGGTTGGACGAGGTGGAAATTAGGGTCTAAAGTAGATGTGACAGGGGCGGGGTGTACTTTCTAAGGTACGTGCACTTTTGTGCCGAATCGCATGGAAGTAGAGTTAATGGATTGCTATTGACCTTACAGACAGAAGCAATAGGGATTCTGGGTTCTGAGCTGCTATAGCGACTATCGCCAAGCGACGCGCGGAATCCCGCCAACTTCACACTTCATTGACTTGCTCTAGCCCCGGCCCTAAGANNGTCTACAAGGCCGAGGACACCGAACTCGGCCGCTTCGTGGCTTTGAAATTTCTGCCCGACGACGTGGCCAAGGACCCGCAAGCCCTGGAGCGTTTCCGTCGTGAGGCCCGCGCCGCCTCGGCGCTGAACCATCCCAACATCTGC
>PLUJ01000316.1 GCA_003165455.1 Acidobacteriaceae bacterium
CTTCGCAAAAGGCGCGAAGGACAGGGCACCCGCCGCGTCGCTGATGCCGGCCAGATCAAAACCTGGGCCACCCGCCCCCGCAGCCGCTTTTTGGGCTGCCCTAAATACATCGTCTACAGGGGCATTAAATGTTGTGCTTTTCGGATTTGCGAATAGCAGACTTGCCGAGAGGATGAGCAGGCTGCACATCCCACAACGACGGAGCAATGTCATCTGAACGCTCCTCCACACTAAATATCTGAGGACAAAGTTCCGGGGGGAAGGAACCACAATTCTCCCACCCTTGGTACTGCCAAAGCAAATGCACAGAACAATTAGTCACGCGGGCTGCCAGTGCTTGAACGGATTTAAGAAATAGGAACGACCGCTTTTTCGCCAGAGTTATGTCCGCCGCTTAGGAGCAGCCGCAGGTCGTATACGTCGTTGGGCACATCAAAAATGAAGTAACCACTCTTGGAAACGCCGGGATTCAGCGTTGCGATGGTCAGGTCTTCCCCAGGCAGATCGGAGCCGAACACCATTTTGGACGAGTGCTCTCGACCCATACCGTCTTTTAATACGGGCTGTGGAAGTGTGCTGGGTGTGGTGTCGTTGTTTTGAACCGTAAGAAAGACTGTGACAAATTGTCCGTCTGCCTTTTGTGCGAATGAACCTTTCCCAAGTGTTCGGCCTCTTTTCACGTTGTCCACACGGTAATTCCAGTACCCCACGGTAAAACTCTGGTACATGTTTTGCTGAGTTGGCGTCGTTATGGCTGATTGCAAGTCGCCAAAAACGCCCAACTGATAAAGAATCCACAGGCAGATACAAAGGCTAATGAACCCGCTTATCGCTTTCCAAGAATTAGAGCCCCTAGCGACAACATTAGTCGTGACCGGGGGTTGTGCCACTCTGTTTACCGGGACGGCTTCGTTTCGAGCACTCGATGCGGCTGTTCCGCAAGAAGAGCAGAACTTCCCGCCTTCGGGCAGTGGTGCACCGCAATTAGAGCAGTAGTTCATGGCACGTTTTCCAACAGCACCATCTGGCGGTAAGAGATGACCAGCATCCCCGATACGATCTCGAAGACGCCGCTCAATCGCTTCCTGCGTCCAGTCGGTCATGGCTATTCTCGCTCTATCCGGGGGGAGGAACGGCAATTCTCCCACCCTCGTGCGCCCATTGCAAATTCACTTCTACAGGCTGGTTTCGATCAGCGTCTTGCCGGATTTCGGACAATACCATGCCCCAGTCACCGAGTCGGCATGTCCGTAAGGGTTCGGCTCGATGGGTTGAATCGACTGCTGGATAAGCGCAACCTTGTGCAGCGTGCAAATCCGAGCACCATCTTGATCTCTCTCGATTCCGCATTCCTCGGCGACGCCATGCCCAGCGTGGGCTGTCAACGCTTTTTGCCTCCAAAATGCGCCATCAGGTACGGCTCGTTCTGCACGCCAACAATCTCGCGATCATAAGTGATGTCAATTTCGAGATTAGTTCCGTCAAGAAAGTAGAACACTATCCCGTCCTTCCCATATTTCCACGTATTGATAGTCTTGCCTTCGGCACTCTGCAAAGCAGCTTTCGTGCGCTGCACCATTGGTACTTCCGGTTCATTAGTCATCGAGTGCCCGCCATCCGAAATTGAATTTCTGCAACGTTGATCTCCCTTCCTTATTTTGCAGGGCATTCACGGTAGTTCGCCGGGGAAGTTCAACCGAAAAAGGAAGGTGGGCAACGATCTTGGTTTTTCTACCCTTGAATGATTCCCTATTTGGCGGACTCCGGTTCGAGAACGGCATTGACTGTGATTGTCCCGCCGGGACTAAGTGTGATGTCTCGCACCCAGTTCTGGAAGCCTTTGTTCGTGATTGTCAGCTTGTGGTCGCCCGCTGAAATATGCAGCGTTGATGGAGTGTTTCCTGAGAACTTTCCGTCAACCATGATTTCAGCGCCATCGGGCGTGGACTTCACTGTGACATCGGCAAGATGTTCCCCGCCGACTGAGGCGTTCGATTCTGTTTTAGGACTTTCTTTTGCTTCCACCATCTGGTTAGTGTTCAGCGTCGATTCCAGTTGCGCCCAGAAGCGCTTGGCTAATTTGTTCTTTTCCCCTCCGAGACCGAAGATTTGGGGATTTCCTTCAGCGGGAGCGATGGAAAGAGTGACGACTGTCTGACCGTTGCCGCTGTCATGGCAAATCGCGCTAACAACCATCGAGAATTTGCCGGCCGTGAAAAAGTTAACTGTGTATGCTTCCTTGACAGCGGATTTCAAATTATAGCCCGCAGAAGCAACTTGCACGGCGGCGGCGTAGACCCTCTCAACCGGGACGCTGAAGCTCATGACCATTTCCTGCGCGTTCTTGTCTTTGGCCACGGCAGACCCAACGGCGATGGAAANNGACAACGCAATCACAGCAATCGTAGTTGTTTTCCACATTCTACGCACGGCGTGCCTACTTTTCTGGGGGAAGGGCATTCTCCCATAGGGTACTTCTCAAAAGCAAATGCCGATGTTCGCCCCGGATGCTAGGAAACTAATAGAATTGCAGACATGCCAAGCGATCTGATACCGACAGCAGAAACCCTGCGCTCGTGCTGCACTCTTAAAATTGGAAAAGCCTACCCCACTCAACGGGCGGGTGGCCCAGCTTTCCCGGGTTTCCTTCCCGTTCAGGAGCCGGGGGTGCCCCGTCCTTGCGTTTTTTGCAAGGGCGGGTGGCGATACTGCCTGTATTATTTTGCTTGCCATGCCGCGCGGTTTGCATCGCACTTACGGCGCTCATCACCTGCACTTTATCACCTGTTCGTGCTACGGCAGATTGGCTTTTCTAAGGGCCCCGCGAGCCGCGACCGCTTCCTTGCGATTCTGGAACAGACGCGCCTGCGCTACCGCTTCGTGGTCGTGGGTTATGTGGTCATGCCCGAACACATCCATCTTCTGTTGACCGAACCCGAGGTCGGAGCTCCCTCGACGGTGATGCAAGTTCTGAAACAACGCGCGGCCCGCTCCCTGTTGCCCAAGAGAAAGCGGGGCCAGCGTTGCCTGTTGGGAGACGCTCCTCTACGCACGCCTTTCTGGCAGGCGCGCTTCTACGACTTCAACGTGTGGACCACAAACAAGCGCGTGGAGAAACTTAGGTATATACATCGCAATCCGGTGAAGCGGGGTTTGGTGAGTACTCCGGAGGAATGGCGCTGGAGCAGTTATCGTTTCTATCTCCTGGACGAAGCCGGACCGGTGCGAGTGAATGAGGGTTGGACGGAGATTTCGTTTCGGAACCGCGCGGCGTGATCGAGCCACTTGTGCAGGCAATGCCGTCTCCCGCCCTTCGCAAAGAACGCGAAGGACTGATTGGATAAG
>PLUJ01000269.1 GCA_003165455.1 Acidobacteriaceae bacterium
ATGTGGTGTTTGCGCTGATTGTTGTATTCCAGTCCGAGATTCGGCATGTATTGTCCGATGTGGGACGTCGGGTGAGCTTTCTGCGAGGGTCCGGGACAGAGACAGATTCTTACGACGATATTGTGCTGGCGGCGAATCTGTTTTCTCAACATCAAACAGGCGCATTGATGGTGATTGAGCGCGAAATTGGATTGCGGACGTACATCGAAAGCGGGGTCGCAATGGATGCGAAGCTCTCCTACGATCTGCTGGCGACGGTTTTCCGTCCAAGCGCGCCACTGCATGATGGAGCGGTAATTATTCAGAAAGACCGGCTGGCGGCGGCGGCATGTTTTTTGCCGCTATCGATGAATCCAGTGCTTTCGACGCAGATGGGAACGCGGCACCGGGCGGCGATTGGAATTACGGAGGAGACCGATGCGATCGCCGTGGTTGTGTCGGAGGAATCCGGGGCGATCAGCATGGCGGTCGGAGGAACAATCGAGCGCGATCTTACGGTGGAACAGTTGCGTGAAGCGCTGGGACATGAGTTGCGGCGGCATATGTCCCCGGTGGGTTTGCCAACGGTGGCCGCTCAGGAAGAAGAATCGGATGCTGGGATGGAGTCGCCGCTGAGGGCGGGTGCCCCGATGGGCGCCGATGGGGACACGGATCCGGAAATGGAGCGTCCCTTGTGATGGATCTAGTCCGCCGGTGGGTACTGCACAATTTCTGGTTAAAGATTCTATCGTTGCTGATTGCGACAGGATTGTGGATGGCGATTTCACCGAATCAAGAGCCAGCGGAAGTCGCGGTGCGCGTGCCGATTGAGTTCCTGCATGTGCCTTGGCAGTTGGAGATTAGTTCGACGACGATTCCCGAAGCGCAGATCCGGGTCCGTGGGCCGGAGCGCTTGATTCATGATCTTCGGGCAACCGATATTCACGCCGAACTGGATTTGGCTGACGTGCAAGCCGGGGAACGGACGTTCGATTTGACGGCGCAGCAGATTCTCCGCCCGCGGGATTTGCACGTGGTGCAGGTCGTACCGGGACAGGTACACCTGAGTTTTGATACCAGGCTGACTCGCGAAGTTGAAGTTCGTCCCCGTATAACGGGAAATTTTGTAGCTGGGGAGCAGATTGGGAAAGTGCTGGTGGATCCGCAGAAGATCACGATTGTAGGCCCGCGAGGTCACGTGGAAGCGATGGACTCGGCAACCACCGATCCGATTGATGCTTCGGGGACGACGACGCAGGCAACTTTCGTAACGAACGCGTATGTGGCGGATCCGTTGATCCAGGTTGTGCGGCCAACGCCGGTGCGAGTGATCGTGGTGATGGAAAAGACTCCGGCGGCGGGGAGTGGGCATTAAGTTGTCGGATCTCCCCTCGACTCGGCGCCGAAGATCAACCACAGAGCTGAAGCTTAACTTCATGAGCACGCTTCATGCGGTGCGGAAGCGCCGCTCTTCCATGCTTTTCTTTGCAGTACGCAAGAATCTATGAGCAATCAGAGCAGGCAATTGTTTGGGACGGACGGAATACGCGGCGTGGCGGGCGCTTTTCCGCTGACGGCGGAGAGCACTTATTTGATTGGGCGCGCGCTGGGACATGATTTGCTGCGGGGAACCCCCAAGGCAAAGGCGGTGATGGGACAGGATACGCGCGAATCGAGCGGGTGGATTGCGGATCGCGTGGCGGCGGGATTGGCGGCGGTGGGAGTGGAAGTGCATAGCGCGGGTGTAATCACGACGCCGGGAGTGGCTTACCTGGCGCGGTCGCGTGGGATGGCCGCGGGTGTGGTAATTTCCGCGTCGCATAATCCATGGACGGACAACGGGATCAAAGTTTTTTCCGGCGATGGGTTCAAGCTTTCGGATGCGCGGGAGCTGGCGATTGAGAAAGAAATCTTCGCACTGCTCGATAGGCCGGGCGCGGCCGATGACACGGCCCTGCGAATTGCCGGTCCGTCATTGCCAGGAGAAGCGGCGCTGCGCAAGGCATACATCGAAGCGCTGACTGGCAGCGTGACGTCGGATTTAAGTGGCCTGCGGGTGTTGCTGGATTGCGCAAATGGCGCGGCGACAGCGGAAGCTCCCGAGTTGTTTCGCGGCTTACGGGTACAGGCCACGTTCATGCATGTAAAGCCGGACGGAAAGAATATCAACGACGCGTGCGGGGCGTTGCATCCCGAGACTCTGGGGAAGACGGTTGCCGAGTCTGGCGGGAGGTTCGACTTGGGCGTGACGTTTGATGGCGACGCGGACCGCGCTTTGTTTTGCGATGGCGACGGGCGCGTGGTGAATGGAGATGGAGTGCTGCTGCTGACAGCTCGGGATTTGAAATCGCAAGGAAAACTGGCGGGGGATACGGTGGTGGCGACCACGATGTCGAATATGGGGGTAGAGATTGCGCTGAAGAAATCCGGCATTCGCATGTTGCGCGCAAATGTGGGCGACAAATACGTTTTGGAAGAGATGTTAAAGACTGGCGCGACGCTGGGTGGCGAGCAGTCAGGGCATGTTATTTTTCGCGATAGCGATGCGACGACGGGGGATGGGCTGCTGACGGCGTTGCGGGTGATGGATGTGGTTGTGCGAAGTGGAAAGTCGCTGGCGGAGTTGGTGGGCGATCTGAAAGTGCTTCCACAGAAGATTCAGAATGTGCGGGTGCGGGAGAAAGTTCCGTTTGCTCAGGTGCCTGAAATACGACGGGCCATTGAAGCTGCCGAGCGCGAGTTGGATGGGAATGGGCGCGTGGTGGTGCGGTACTCAGGAACGGAGGCGTTGGCGCGAGTGATGGTGGAAGCGGAGTCAGAGGAGAAGATGAGGGCATTGACGGCGGGGATCGCGGGGGAGATTCAGAAGGCGCTGGGAGTGTAGGTAATTCAGGTAGATCCGAGCTGCGCTCGGATGGACCGCCGGGGGCGGCTGTCCCTACATGAGCACGGATGCAGGTAGCTTTTGTCGGACAGGAGTGTCCGACCCACACGAGCTAGCCGCCGGCGATGGCACCGATGATGATCAGGGGTTCGGCTCCGGAGACGACTGCGGCCGGAAGCGGAGCGTCTGGCGGTTCGTGGGAGAGATCTTCTTCGCAGCCGAAGATGCGCAGGAAGGGGCGGCGCTGGTGGGTGACCTGGTCGCGAATGGTGCCGCGCAGCATGGGGTAGCGGGATTCGAGGGCGTCGAAGACGGAGCGCTGGGTGATCGGTGGCATTACTTCCAAAGTTAGTTCTGCGCCGACGTGGGCCAGGGTTCGGAGATGTTGTGGGAGCATGACGCGGATCATAAGGAAGAACGAGTGTATCTCGCCCTCAGGTGCTAAAGCCCCAGTTCACATTTAGGTCGCTAATGGTACGGCTGAAGCCGTTCCCTGATACGAACCCACAATGTCGAAGGCTCCTCCGTGCCCGCCATCACCGCAGCGTCTGTACTTCCACGCTCAGGACTGCGGGAAGATCTCTCACGATTGGCGACCAACTGTCCCCGGCGTCGGCTGAGGCATAGACCTGGCCGCCGGTGGTGCCGAAGTAGATGCCGCATTGGTCCAGGGAATCGACGGACATGGCATCGCGCAAAACGTTCACGTAACAATTCTCCTGCGGCAGCCCGTTGGTGAGAGGCTCCCATTCGTTGCCGCCGGTGCGGCTGCGGAAGACGCGGAGTTTGCCATCGGGAGGGAAATGTTCGGAATCGCTCTTGATGGGGACGACGTAAACTGTTTCGGGTTCATGGGCGTGGACGTCGATGACGAAACCGAAATCAGTGGGCAGGTTGCCGCTGACTTCCTGCCAGGAATCTCCAGCGTTGTCGCTGCGCATCACGTCCCAATGCTTTTGCATGAAGAGGACGCCGGGGCGTTGCGGGTGCATGGCGACGTGGTGCACGCAGTGGCCGACTTCGGCGGTGGGGTTGGGGATGTATTTGGAGTAGAGGCCTTGATTGATGGGACGCCAGGTTTTGCCGGCATCGTCGGTACGGAAGGCTCCCGCGGCGGAGATGGCGATGAAGATTCGGTTTGGATTGGCGGGATCGAGAATGATGGTGTGGAGACACATGCCGCCAGCCCCCGGCTGCCAGTTGGGTCCGGTACCATGGCCGCGAAGGCCGGAGAGTTCCTGCCAGTTGTGGCCGCCGTCGGTGGATTGGAAAAGAGCGGCGTCTTCGATTCCCGCGTAGACGGTGTCGGGATCGGTGAGCGATGGTTCGAGATGCCAGACACGCTTGAACTCCCAGGGATGGGGAGTGCCGTCATACCATTGGTGTGTGCCGGGAACGCCGTCATAGGCGAATTTGTTGCCGACGGCCTCCCAGGTTTTGCCGCCATCATTCGAGCGCTGGATAAGTTGGCCAAACCAAGATGTGCTTTGCGAGGCGTAGAGGCGACTGGGGTCGGCGGGGGAGCCTTTGAGATGATAGATCTCCCATCCGGCGAAATGCGGGCCGCTGACTTGCCAGTTGTTGCGCTTGCCGTCGGAGGTGAGGATGAATGCACCTTTGCGAGTGCCCACCAGCAGGCGGACCTGGGACATGTAACAGTGCTCCTTTCCGGGCAGAGTATCAATGTTACTTGCGGAGTGCAAGTCAGGTTTGGTGGGAGGAGTACGCCAGTTTGAAGCATCGCGCGTGGGGGAGATCCCTCGCCCGCTGGTGAAAGCGCGGGGCTTCGGGTGACGCCTTTCGTTGGCGCAGTCGTGACGGGAAATCGTTACTCGAAGATCGGCGCTAATCTTGCTAATACTTCGCTCATGATTGCATCTGGAATGCTTTCCAGTTTCTTGCCACCGCGCGCGGCGAGGTCGAGAGCGCGGGGCTGATCGCAGCGGACGATGCCGGTCGTTTTAGTTCCGGCTCCGGTTAAGGGAACGGCGAAACCCGCGGTGCGCGCGAAGTTGCCGCCGCTGGTGATTGGGAGAACGATGGGGACTTTCATCCGCTGATTGAAAGCTTCGGGCGATACGATCAGCACCGGGCGGCGGCCCTTTTGCTCGTGGCCGGAGGTGGGATCGAGGCTGACGAGCCAGATTTCGCCGCGCTTCATTTTCAGATCAACTCCGTTCAGATCAGCTCGCGGCCGACGGGCTTACTGTTGAGCCATTCTTGTTCTGGTTTCGAGGGTCGTTTGGATCTTTTTTTCGAGTGACCTGCCTCGGGAGCGCATTGGGCCAGCAGTTCGTCCAGGGTATAGCGCTGGCGGGGCTGGGGGTCGACGATGAGGCGGCCGCTTTCAATCGCGATGCCGACTTTGGCGCCGGGCTGCAACTGCATGATGTCGAGCAGTGCGGGCGGGACGGCTAACATGACAGAGCCGCCGACTTTGCGGAGATTGGTGGTGTGCATGGTCCCTTTGTAGTTATACATTAGTATAACACTGGGGGCGAGCTGAAAGGTAGCCCTTGAGCGGGATCAGTGAACCAACCGCGACGGCGCCAAGGAGGGCTGGCTGTTTTCAAGCGCGGACCGCACCGTTGCCTCTGTCGGACCGGCTATCCACGCTTGGGCCCAACTAGCCATCACGGCATTGAGTTGAGCCGGAGTCACTGCCCATGGCTCCGATGTATGCCTGCCTAGTAATAGGAGGGTCTTGCTGAGCGACGCTAATACGTACGCAGAGGGATGGCGCAAGGCGCTGGGCGGCGCGCCGATGCTTCCCTCGACGACCCATCCAACCGGGCGATCCGCGATTACAAAGAACTCCCCTTGCGGCGGATGCAGTACAAACCACTTCAGCCTCGGGAAAATGCGGGCCTGGAAGTAATAAGCCTGGATGTGCACGCTTTCGAGGAAATTTGTGCGGTCGCTCATGTCGGGGAACCACCCGTCGCGTGCAGCTTGTTCAAAATCACTGTCTGCTGGGAAGAGTCGCCGCCCCAAGGATTGATGGAGCATTCGAACATCCCGCCGTATCTCGGTCGCATTGAGCAAGCCCGCGGGAGGAGCCTCTACGGGCTTCCAATTGTGACTATGAGCCCCCTTGCCCCACGACTCCTCGAGCCCTTGCATGGGCAGGGAGCGCGCCGCCGCCCATCCAAGGTAGCGAAAGAGTGCCGGGGGGAACTCACCTCCGCTCCCCGGCGGCCAACGAGAGATTTCCCTCATCGCAGCAGCCGCGGGGCCCTCAACTTCATTTGCCAGGAAGGTTTCAAGGGTTGCGCCTCGGTCGGCGAGGCAGCCAGGGCCTTCGAACATTAGCGAGATTGTCGCGACGTTTTTTGGTGCACGACGCCTCACGGGCCCGTCGGGAATGAATCCCTGCCACAGCCATGGATCCTTCAGAGACAAGGAATCTGGATCCAAAAACTGTTTAAGGTGAAACTTCGAGATGTAATGGTGTTGCGCGGACATCGTACCCCGTCTCTAGTCCAGGTCTCTCCAGTTCGCCCCCACGCCCATTTCTACTTGTAGCGGAACGCTGAGAGCGTCGGCCTTTTCCATTTGCTCGCGGACCAATGATTTCATTTCGTCGATTTCGTTTTCTGGAACCTCGAAGACCAGTTCGTCATGGACCTGGAGAGTCATCCGAGATTTCAGATTGCGGCGTCGCAATGCGGCGTCGATGCGGATCATGGCGATTTTAATCAGGTCGGCGGCGGTGCCTTGCAGAGGAGTGTTTACCGCGGTGCGCTCGGCGAAGCCGCGTTGATTTGCGTTTTTGCTGTTGATATCGGGGATGGGGCGGATGCGGCCGAAGAGGGTTTTTACATTCAGATTGCGGCGGGCTTCTTCGAGAGTTTTATCGATGAAGGCGCGGACGCCGGAGTACTTTTCAAAGTACGCGGCGATGAATTGTTTCGCCTCAGAAGGCTCGATGCCGAGATTTTGCGACAGGCCGAAGGGCGAGAGGCCGTNNGCCGTAGACGATGCCGAAGTTGACGACTTTGGCGGCACGGCGATGGTCGGAGGTAACCATGAGCGGAGGAACGCCGAAGACCTGCGAGGCGGTAAGGGTGTGGACGTCATCGCCTCGGCGGTATGCCTCGACCAGTAGTGGGTCGCGCGAGAAGTGGGCGAGCAGGCGAAGTTCGATCTGCGAATAATCGGCGGTGAGCAGGACGTGGCCNNCCGAGTTCGGTGCGGATGGGAATGTTTTGCAGGTTGGGATTGGCGGAAGAAAGGCGACCGGTGGCGGTTCCGGTCTGTGCGAAAGTAGTGTGCACTCGCCCTGTCGATCGATTGATGAGAAGTGGCAGGGTGTCGACGTAAGTGGATTTTAGTTTGGTGAGCTGGCGATAGTCGAGGACCATGCGGGCGATAGGATGGTCTTCGGCGAGGGTTTCGAGAACATCGACGGCAGTCGAAATAGTGCGTCCCTTGCCGTATTTCAAGGGCTTGGGGAGATTCATCTGGTTGAAGAGAACGTCGCCGAGCTGCTTGGGCGAGCCGACGTTGAATTCGGTCCCGGCGGCAGCGTAGATTTCCTTGGCTTTCACGGCGATTTCGCGTTCGAGTTCCGTCGACATTTGGGCGAGGGCGGTGGTGTCGATTTTTACTCCGGCCTGCTCCATGCGGGCGAGGACGGGGACGAGCGGGAGATCGATTTCTTGGTAGAGCTTGGTGAGTCCCGCCTGTTTTATCTCATCGCGAAAAGTTGAAGCGAGGCGGAAGGTGATGTCGGCGGCTTCGGCCAGATCGCCACTAAGTTTGAGATTGAAGCGGCGAAGGGCGACATCGGCGAGGCGATGCGAGGAGTAAGTGGGATCGAGCAGATAGGAGTAGAGCATGGGATCGTGCTCGACGGATTGCAGATTGATGCCGAGGGAGTCGAGCGTGTGAATGGCGGATTTGTAGTCGTGAATTGTCTTTGGCGTGTTAGTGGTTAGGATCGAGCGAAGTTTGTCGGCGGCTGCCGCAGAATCGAGCTTAACGATCGTGGCTGTGCCTGGGGCCGTGGAGATGGCAAGGCGTCGGGCAGCCGGTTGCGGAGCTGGTTCTGGAGACGATCCGTCGGTGAGTGGGAGCATCGCCTCTTGCATTTCCTCTTCGACAACTTCGCTTTCATCGTCTATGGATGTCGATTCGGTCAGGTCCAGCTCAATCGCAATCGCGAGCGCCGCATCTTCCGTGAGCGAGTTTACGATTCGCTCGATGTCGTGTGCAGATGCGGCTTCCGTGTAGTGAGTTTCAGCGACTTCAATCTCCGGCAATATTTCTTTTAGCAGCGAAGTGAATTCGAGTTCCGTAAAGAGCTGGCGGAGCAGATCGAGGTCGGGCTCGCCGGCGCGCATGGCCGCGACATCAAAGTCAACCGGGACATGACAGTCGATGGTGGCCATGCTCTTGCTGAACAGGATTATGTCGCGGTTATTAAGTAAGGACTCGCGATAAGTTTTCTTCTCCACCTCGGCCGCGTGATCGAGCGCGTTCTCGACGGTACCGAAGCGCTTGATAATTTCCACGGAGCCTTTGTCGCCGATACCCGGAGCGCCGGGAATGTTGTCGATGGTGTCGCCTCGGAGAGCCATCACGTCGATGACACGTTGGGGCGGAACGCCGAGAATTTCCTCGACCTTAGCGGCATCGCAGATCAGATTGTCCTTTGGAGGATTCAGGATGTGAACGTCATCGTTCACCAGTTGCATCATGTCTTTGTCGCTGGAAACGACGTAAACGCAATATGAATCCTCAGCGGCTTTGCGGGCTAGGGTGCCGATGACGTCGTCGGCTTCGAATCCGGCCAGCTCGAGAATTGGAATACGGTAGGCCTCCAAAGCGCGGCGGATGTAGGGAACTTGCTGCGCGAGGTCTTCCGGCATGGCCGCTCGATTGGCCTTGTAGCCTCTGTATTCGATCTCTGTGAAGGTTTGAGTCTTGATATCGAACTTTCGGACTTTGGTGATGGCTTCGGCTTGCGTATCGCGGAAGGTTTTGGCGGCAACATCGAAAACGGCGGCGAGATAGGCAGGAGAAAAGTCGTCGCGGAGCTTGCGCAGCATGTTCACGAATACGAGGACAGCGGCGGTGGGAAGTCCGGCTTTGGTAGACATCCCAGAGCGCTGGCGGGCCATGGCGTGGTAGGCGCGGAAGATGAAGGACATGGCGTCGATGAGGAAAATGCGGGGTTTAGCCGACAGGGAAGTTGCCTGTTGAGGCGATGGTGTAGCTACGGCCGAAGCAGCGGGGCTGGGCGAGGGGTCCGGGGATTTCTTTCGGGGAGGCAAGTAATTAGTTTATCAGCGCAGAATCGGTTGTAGGGCTTTCCGAGTTCCGCAGAACTGAAAGCTAAAGCCCTTTTCGGACGGTTCGTAATCATGAAGTTCGGTCCGAAATGCAGGGTGATGATTAGAATTTAACGCTGAAATCCGCCTGAACGGTTTTGCGGGCTTCGCCAGGGTTGTTGCGGAAGACGAGATAGTACTTAACCGGCCGGTTCAGAGAAGCGGGAAGTCCGAAGTTAACATCTTGATTGTGAGAGGAGTCGACGGAGAGAAGCGCGTCGGCGAGGTGGCCGTGGATCAATCCGTCGTATTGATCTTCGTTTAACAGGAGAAATGCGATGTCGGAGTTTTCGTCGGCCGAGGAATTCGCATCCGCGTGGGCGGAGGAATGGAAATTTCCGAGGAGTTGCGGCATAGCAGCGTGCGCGGGAATGGTGAATGGGAAACTGGCTCCGGTGGTGATGAAAAAAGTCTTGCGCAAAACCACACCCCCGGTTCCGACAGGCGAAGGCGCAATGTGGTCGCTGGGAGTTGGCTTCCACGGAGCCCGCTTTTCGAAAGCGTCTTCAGCCGCTTTCATCCATCGAGCTAACGGCCCATCGACGGTCGTCAGCTTATCGGGATTTTGTTCGACCTGAGTTGGGTCTATTTCTCTTGGATCGGAGTCCTTCGGTTCGGCTGCCTTGAACTCGGCGGAGATTGAATCCTTCTTGAATTGTGGGAGGCGGTTTCCGTAATGCACAAAGACAACGATCAGCAAGCCCGCAAAGATGAGCGAGGTTAATGTTGCTCTCACAGCTACTCCTGGGGCGGACGCTCGAAGTCTCCATGCTGACCTTTGGAATCGGGCTAACCAACGCCAGGAGACTTGAATCCGCGCTAGGGTATTTTTCCAAGGAAATCTAGATCTGACAAATGCCTTAAGTCACTTGAGGGGATTGCCGTATTCGGTGGTGTAGTGAAGCTGGATTTCGCCGCAGGTGCCCTGTTCGGCGGAGTAGACGACACAAGTATCGAATGGGCGAGAATAAACGTGCAAGCTGACCGCGCGCTGGTTGAATTCGCGGGGATTGAAGACACGATGCACGGGCTCGTGTGGATTCACGGCGCAGGGATGCTCGGCATTCATCTCAACAGTTTCGGTGGATTGGATGTTGCATTTTCCGGCGGTCATATCCTGCTCGACCACGCGAAAATTTTCTACCAACAACCGGCCGATAGGGACGGCCATCCAGCAGTTCTGGTCCCGGTGATTGTGGACAGAGCTCGATTGGCCGGCTTCCCAGCAAATTGCAAGCAATTCATAGAGCGAAGTTTTATCGATGAGGTTGCGAGTATAGTGCTGGCGGTCCCAGGTGAGATAGGGAGCAAGAGAATCCGGGCTGAGAGGGTGATCCTCCAGGAATTCGCGGAGCTGTTCCGTCTGGTCGAATGCGGGTTCCGGAAATTTACGGAGTGCGGAGACAAACTGGTCGATTGGGATTTGCCTGGTTGTGGTGGTCATGGAATGCTCAGGAAGAAGTATAGCGCGGTGGGCGGGGAGCTGCTATCGCATGCCGCGGTTGGATTGGCGTAGGTCTTCGTAACGAAACCGTTGGGCTTCCACGGCGATCATTCGATTTCGCTCAGCAACAGGTTAGGAGATTTCCCTCTGCAGTATTTTCCACCTCATGCGCGGCGAGGGTGGAGCGTTGGCAGCAGAACCAGAGCGAACAGGTAAGCCGCAATCCCACAGGCAAGCGTTACGTTCAGACCAAACTGAATTGCGATTACCATGGCGAGCACCGACCCCAAAACGCTTGCCGCGGCGTTCATGGCCCAGGCCCATTCCACGGCGTTGTCATCGGCGGATAAGTGAAGGTTCGATTCGGCGCGGGCGGCCAATGCGCGCAGGCCGGTAGGAAACGGCATTCCCATTACGAAGCCGAGGGGCGCCAGCAAAAGTCCGCTGACGGCCATGCGCGAGTAGAGGGTTAATCCGACCCACGACTCCAGCCAGCGCGGTAGAAAAATCACATCGATTAACAGCGCGCCGACGACCAGGATGATTGGCATCCAGGCGAGCTCAGTGCGCGGAAGCCAGCGGCGGGAAAAAAGGCTGCCGGCGCCGCTCGAGAGCATCAATAGAAATATGACGACCGTGAGCGCATAAGTGGGGTGTCCTAGAAATAGAACGAAGCGCTGGATAAAAGCAATTTCCACCAGAATATAACCGAGTCCTACGGCGACGAAATATAACAGAGGTAAAGGAGACTGTCGCACCTGCCCGCGGTGCAACGCCATCGGTAGGATCAGGAATGCCAGGACGGCGGCCAGGGAAATCACCAGCACAAGCAGCAACACCAGGACACCGAGGTTCACCTTCCAATCAACTCCGTGGTGCAAGGATTGCGCCCCGACGATCTGACCAGGTTTTAGGGTGAAAAAGAAAAATGGCGCATTGTCGTCGACCGGTGCAACATTGTAGGCATAAGTACGGGCAAAGGCGCGTGCATCGTTGCTGGCGATCAGATCTCCGAACGGATTCTGCTGCGGCTCGGAGGGCATGTAAAGAGCGTGAAGTTCGCTGTACTTTAGAAAGTGCGCCTGAACCGCCGCCTCTTCATCTGGTGTAAAAGGTGTTTTCTTGGCCAGGACCACCACGGGGATGCCATCTTCATTCAACAGGCCTTGTGAAGCCACGATGAAATTGCGCGCGGGGTTGGCGACACCCAGGCGGTGCAATGCTTCCATGGCCTCGGCCACAACACGTAGAGCCTCACGCGGCTCGTGAAACTCCCAGCGTGTAATAGCGATCATCCCATCGGGCCTGAGATGTTCGAAGTACTCGCGAAAGGCCTCGACGGTGTAAAGATTGTTCTCGCTGAGCGCGAAGGCGCCGGCTGCCGTGGAGGCCCAGGTATCGACCAGCGTCATTTGGACTACGTCGAACTGCTGCGGCGTCGAGCGCAGATAGGATCTTCCGTCGGTTACGTTCATGTGTACATCGGGCCGCTGATAAAGGTGTTTGGAATAGGTTGCATAACGGCCGCGCATGATGGTGTTGGCGATGATGGGATTGATCTCGATCCCGGTCACACTTGGACTGCCATTGAACAAAGCCGTGAGTACATCAATTCCGCCGCCTGGACCGATAATGGCGAAATCGCCACGAGGTCGGAGGACATTCACCAAGGCGGGTGGGCGGGACATCAGAATGCGTTCCCAAGGGGTTCCTTGAACGTGGTCGGGTTGGACGTTCATGATGTAAGTGGACGCATCGGCATCGATCACAATCGACTTCGCACGTCCGATGCGATCGACTTCCACTCGCGATAGAGCATTCCAACGGGCAAATTCAACCCACGCTGGATCGCGAAAAATTCCTTTAGCGTACACCACATCGATGAGCTTGTCGGAAAGGTTGGCCGCGATCAGCAGCAGAAAGCCAGCGAGTAAAGCTCCTGCGACTCTGCGAGTGTTCTGCGAAGAAGCCCATACCGCCGCCGCCACGGCAAGTGCGGCACTCGCCATGAGTATGGTGTTGGGGCCTCCGATCCAATTCAGGAGCGGAACTACCGCAAGGCACGCCAATGCTCCGCCGCCCAAGTCAGTTCCGTAGAGCAGAGGGATGCGTCGCGTCTCGCGGGAGAAGACGATGGAAAACAGTACTCCAGTTAGAAAAAACGGGACCGCTGCGGCAAGGTAGAGAATGGTGAGGCGTATGAAATTCTTCCCGGTTACTTCCAGCGCCACCGGTACGTGCAACACGATTTCAAGAACCAGAAGAACTACCACGGCGTTCATCATGCAGAGCCGTTCCGCAAGAATGCGGGTGGCGACCTTGGCAAGCTGTCTCTTGCGCAGATAGGCGAAGACTCCGCCGGCACCCAGCCCCAGCAAAGCTATCGAGATAGCTAGAAACGCGAAATGGTAGAAGAGAACAACCGAGAAAAGTCTCGTCAGCGCAAGTTCGAGCAAGAGAGTAGCGAAACTTGTCAGACATAGTCCGGCGAGCAAAGTTCTCTCGGGAACGGCTTGCGGCGCAGTTGAAAGCGAAACCTCAGCAATAGCAGACATATATGTCGGCAAAGTTTAGCAGGCGGAATGAGGCCGCAAAAGTGACTCTCTTAGCTCCGAATTTAGAAGCTAGTCGGGCCATTCACAACGGACGATCGCTGTGGATATTGCCAAGCGATTGACTGAACCTGCGCGCTGAAAATCAGAGGGCCGCGAGTTCTAGAGCTGATGCGACCAGTCCGTCCTCGTCAGGAAATACGGTCCGGAGATCGAGCATCACGCGGCCTTGATCCACTCTTACTATTATCGGATGATCGGATTTCCGTAATCGATCGGCAAGTTCATCGGCGCTAAGTCCAGTACAAACCAGCGCCAGCAGTCGGGTTGGCAGGACGGAAGAGGGCGCTGCGCCTCCACCCAGAAGCGACTCGCCGTCCACGATGTCGAGTTGTAGTTTCGACGAATTGATTTGAGATTTTAGTGCCTCAGCTCGCCTGCCGATTTCATCCTTCGAAAGCCTCATCATCCGGAGAGCGGGGATGGAATCGTGATCGCCCCGGATGTAAGCGAGGAGTGTCGCTTCCAGGGCCGCGTAGACTAGTTTATCGACACGCAGCGCCCGGAACATCGGGTTGGACCGCAGGCGCTCAACTAATTGGGGTTCGCCACTGATCAGTCCCGCCTGAGGGCCGCCGAGCAGTTTGTCGCCGCTATAGGTGACGAGATCGACCCCCAACCGTAAACTATCGAGAACTCCCCGCTCGCTTTTAATGCCAACTGAATGCAAGTCAAACAATGCACCACTACCCAGGTCCTCCACTAACGGAATGCCACGGTCGCGTGCAAGCCTCACCAAATCCTGCGTCGATGCCTCTTCCGTAAATCCCGAAATCTCGAAGTTGGAGCGGTGCACACGCAGCAGGAGCCGAGTCCTATCGCTGATGGCGCCCTCGTAATCTGCGATTCGAGTGCGATTGGTTGTGCCCACTTCCCGGAGGATTGCTGATGACTTGGCCATTACATCGGGAATGCGAAACGATCCGCCGATTTCGACCAGTTCTCCGCGCGACACAATTACTTCTCCGCCTTCGGCAATTGTGTTCAACGCTAGTAAAACCGCGGCTGCATTGTTGTTCACGACGATTGTGGAAACGTTTGCAGCGTGATTCCCGATGACATTTTCTTGCAGCAGCTGCGCAAACAGACGATCCACGTGAACGTCGCGTTTGCCGCGCTCTCCGGCGATCAGGTCAAACTCCAGATTGGAATAGGTTGTAGCCGTTTCGCGAATATGATCAATTGCCGCATCGCTCAAAGGAGATCGGCCAAGGTTGGTGTGCAGAATTACGCCGGTGGCGTTGATGACAGACTGCAAAGAATAACGCACAGAGTCTCGCAGTTGTTTCTCGACGGCCTTGGGCAGAGTTGACAGAGCCAGCGTTAGGCCTTCTTCGTTCAAGAGGTGCGATGCGATTTCTTGCCGAAGCCGGGAAAGCACGGCACGGGCGGCATCCACAGCGGGACCATGACCAGAAAGTGCGGCAAGCGCGGAGATCCCCGGTAAGCGCATTACGTCGTCGACAGAAGGGATCTGGCGGAAGAGCTCGGATTGCACGGCGAGCTTCATGCAGAGATTATCCCATGAGGAGAACCGGTGGCTGGTAAAGAGATTTAGAGCGTGTGGAGGTAGGCCAGCAGATCGTTCACGTTCTGTGAGGTCAAGACTTGGCCGTAACCCGGCATGTCCGTGCGGCCATTGCGAATGATATCGGAAACTCGATCGTCATTTGCAGGCAGTCCGCTCAGTGAAAGATATTGATGCTGGAATATGCCCTTCAACCCGGGGCCCTTCTTGCCTTTGGTGGAATACGCGCGATGGCAGCGATCGCAGTAATTGTCAAAAAGCTTGCGACCTTCTATCTGCTGAGGATTCAGGCCGAGCTCCGCATCTGTCTTGCGGCGTTCTACGTCGCAGCCGGCAAAGAAGGTTAATGTCAGCAGTGCCGCCAGCAGAGTGCAGTAACACTTGCGGTTTTTGCTTCTAGATTTTCTTGCAGATCTCATTCGCGGACAGATCTCAATCATAAATGCTAGCGTCGGTTTCCTGCATTCGTTTCATTTAGTATTTGATTCGACGGTATGAGATCAGTTTTTCAATGGAATTTGGGGACGCGAAGCCTGGAACTGGGCAAACGGACTCTGGTCATGGGGATCGTCAACACGACTCCAGATTCGTTTTCTGACGGCGGCCTGTACTTCGACCCGGAAAGCGCCCTGGCGCGCAGCTTACAGTTGCTTGAGGAAGGTGCGGACATTATTGATATCGGTGGAGAATCTACCCGTCCCGGTACAAAGGTTGCCGTGGCACCGGGGGCGACCCGTCAGGACGAGGTTCACAAGGATGACGGCAAAGTCCCTGTTAGCGAAGAAGAGGAGCTGCGGCGTGTGGTGCCGGTAATCACAGCAATCAAGAAAGAGCGGGCGGATGCAGTAATCTCAATCGATACCTACAAAGCCAACGTGGCGCGAGCCGCGGTTGTGGCAGGCGCGGAGATCGTCAACGATGTGAGCGGCCTCCGCTGGGACAAGAAAATGGCAAGAACCGTCGCGGAGCTGAAGTGCGGGGCGATTTTGATGCACATGCGCGGACGCCCGGAAGAATGGCGAACTCTGCCGCCGCCCGTTGATATTGTGTTGCAGGTGAAACGCGAGCTTCGCGAATGGGCGGAGGGAGCCGTCTTGGCGGGGGTTCGTAGAGAGAGGATTGCCGTGGATCCCGGCTTTGGTTTTGGAAAAAATCTGGAACAAAATTACCCGCTGCTGGCTCGGTTTCAGGAATTGCAATCTTTGGGTTTCCCACTCGTGGTGGGGACGTCCAGAAAATCGTTTGTAGGTCGAATGCTGGCGCAAGATGGATTGGATGCGCCCGTTGAAGGACGGCTTTACGGGAATTTGGCTGTGCACACGGCTTTAATCCTGAAAGGCGCGCACATCATTCGAACTCATGATGTGAAGCAGGCCGTGGACGCGGCGCGCGTGACTGATGCAATTCTTGCGGCGCGATGACTAAAGCCGTGGCGTTTTTGCCGTAGAAGAACAAATTCGACTTCTTCTTTCATTTCGTGCGGCATTCCAGGTCTTTCCCCCATCGCAGAAGTGATTTTCAGCATCTTCTAAGTTCATGTCCGAACTGATGAAACTCGCCGCCGATGCGCGGGTAACCGTTCGTAGTGATTCCGCGCCAAATCAGGAAGGAGCATGTGTCGTTTACTGGATGCAGCGGGCGCAGCGCGGTATCGATAATCCCGCGCTTGATGTTGCCGTCGCTGCTGCGAATTTATTGGGCAAGCCCACAGTCGTATTTTTCGCGCCGATGCCGTATTACCCGCATGCCAATCTCCGTCATTATCAGTTTCTGACGGAAGGCATTCCCGATATTGCAGATTCCTTGAAAAAAAGAAATATAGGATTTATCGTCCGTCGTTTTCCCGAGCACAGCCTGGCGCGCTTTTGTGATGAAGTAAAAGCTGCGCTGGTAATCGGCGATGAGAATCCCATGCGCGAGCCAAACGCATGGCGGATCAAAGCAGCGAAGAAGTTGAGGGCACCACTCTGGACGGTAGATGCCGACGTCATCGTTCCCTCGAAGCTTCTGGAGAAAGCTCAATATGCGGCGCATATTATCCGGCCACGCCTGCAGGCTCACTTGCCGAAATACTTAGTCGCTCACAAGAACGCCAAGGCTCATGTTGCCTGGGAAAAACGGAAAGAGGTGTCGTCCATACGATCCACTTTCTTTAACGATAGCAAGTTTCACATTACGCAGGGCTGGGCAATTGACCGTTCCGTGCCGCCGGTGCCGCATTGGCGCGGCGGAAGTAAGGAAGGGCGGCGACTGCTTCAAGACTTCATCCAACACAAGCTTCCAGGCTACGCGATCGGCCGCAACAAGCCGGAACGCGACCACACCAGCCGTCTCTCTCCATATCTTCACTTCGGGCATATTAGTCCCATCACCGTCGTCCTGACCGTGGACAAATCCGGCGCACCCAAAGCAGATAAGGAAGCTTTCTTGAACCAGGTCATCGTCTGGCGAGAACTCTCCATCAATCTTGTGCGATTTAATCCGGACTACGACAACTTTGAAGTTGGCGAAGCATGGGCGCATCGAACACTGGCCAAGCACGCGAACGATCCGCGGCCTATCACCTACACGGAATCTCAACTGGCGAACGCGGAAACTCACGATGCACTTTGGAATGCGGCGCAGATGCAGATGGTTAATACCGGATGGATGCACAACTATATGCGCATGTATTGGGCAAAGAAGATTCTGGAATGGACATCGTCTCCGTCGCGAGCCTATCGCATTGCCATCAAGTTTAATGACAAATACTTCCTGGATGGCCGGGATCCGAATGGTTACGCGGGCGTCGCGTGGTCGATGGTGGGTAAGTTTGACCGTCCTTGGTTCGAGCGCCCAATCTTTGGGCAGATTCGGTATATGTCAGCCGCAAGCACGGGAAGGAAGTTCGATAGCAAGAAGTACATCGAGCAAAATTTGCAGGGGAAACTGTTGTGAGTCGCGATTCAATCCTCGCCGCGTTTGTACCTCGGATTGGAGGCGGATCGGGTCGTCATTAAGAAACCTGAACAACGGTGTGACAACGCGGATCCAACAGATCTTGGCGAGGCGGTTCTAGCGCCGGCAGTTAAGGATCAAGCAGCATCTTCGCGTGCGCTTGAAAGGAGCGATAGTTTGAATAACTATGCTTGTCGTGGAAAGTGTGTCCATTCACTTCCGATGTGACCACTACTTCGCGGGGCAACCACAAAGGTGCCGCAAATCCCGCCGCCTGAGTTTCAGCAAACTGAACCTCGGCCGTTAGCCGGGTCAGAGGAAGGTTTGTAGGCGAAAGCAGGTCCGTCCGCAAACACACGATGCGGAAGTCGGCTACGTCAACCCAGGCGATACCCTGGTTGTAAATTGGAACAGATTTATCCTTGAATCGAACCTCAGCGGGCAATCGAACTGATCCCGGTTTCTGCGCAAAGGCCAAAACGAAGGTCTGATGTCCGTCAATCTTTTGTTGTCCAAGATATCGGAAGGCCGATTCTGATCTATTAGACGGATAGAAGCGAATCCACATGGAGGCAAAACCCTGACTCAGAGGGGGGCCTCCGGTGGTCCGGGCGTTGATACGCTGGCTGGCGAGCGCCAAGTCATCCAAATGTGATAGGGAGCCGACTATAGCTGGAGCTTGCGGCTTCCACGCATCATCCGTTTCCAGCATTGCGCCGGTCTTCAAATCGACTCTATATTCCTCGAGGGTCAGAGCGCCCTTATCCAGGTGGGCCAGAATGAGATATGAAAAATCTTCCCGCGTGGCTCTCGAGCCGAGGCGTGATTCGACAATCTCCTCGTGAGCAATCAGATTGGGAGTTTTCCGCGCGAGCTCAACGGTCCGCTCTCCAATCCTATCGAGGAGCACGGGCAAAGCAAGGTCACCTTCATCAGGCTTCAATCCCCGTAGCTCCGGAATAATCTGCCGCAATTCTGCAACCGAATCGGAAACAACGTTTGATGTGACTACTTCGGTTGGTTCCGGAACTGCATGTGCATCTGGAAGGGCAATGGGGGCCGCGGCGATTTCACTCGACGATGGTTCCACATGTACTTCTGGATTTTTCGGTGGGCTTTCGATGCGAACTTGGGGATGTTTAGACCCATCCAGGATTTGTGGTTCTTGAAAGCGAGCGTCGTCGACCGGGGTGTTGATCTTCGCCTCCTGCAAAACGGTTACGAGCGCGGAGTTTTCTGCGTGTTGAACGAACATGAAAGGCAGCTTTATTCCGCCCACATCGCGGTAATCCGAGTACGATCGGTCGACGTTAGATTCGGGACCCTGGCTGGAAAGCATTGACGGGCCGTAGCTCTCCCACCGTAATAGCAAATAGCTTTCTGCATCAAAAGAATACGTGTCGGTCCACGTCGATTTAGGATCCTGAGCGCGAATGACCCACGCTACTCGATCTCCAACTTTCTTTTTCCCCTTCAACTGAAGACGCACGTTCGGCGCGCGAAGGCGAGGTGGCATTGGATCATAACCATTGCTGCATTCGCCCTCGCTTCCGGGCTTGGGCTTGAAGTCGTGCCGGACGGCGTTGGGGTTGATATACCACGCAACTGTGCCGTCGCAACCGCGCATTGTCACGACTGTATTGTTGTCGCTATGCAGGAAGTAGGAGCGAAGATTGGGAGCCTTAAAGATGAATTCGAACGTCCCGTGCTCTTTCCGCTTGGCGGGTGGGGCGAAAGGTTGTCCGAAGGCCGCCAGGTTTCCGGATACTTCTCCCTTCTCAACAAAAGTCGTGATCGATGCAATCTTTTCAGATCCGCCAATTGCGAGTACGTAGTTGGCAATGACCTGATCCGCAGTCATGGGGTTCTGCTGACCGAAAGCCGGTGCCCGCCAGTGGTAAAACAACGCTTCCAGCAGGATTGCGACCAGAAGCCATTTTCGGCGAAACATCGGTTCACTCCTGGTAGCTTCCTGATCCCGAATCGCAGGAATCGTACACCTGATTTACACAGAAAGCTAAGCTTTTGCATCTCAGTCGAGGAAACTGGCGGCTTCTTGCGAGGTTGACGATCCTAGAACGCTTTTCCCGAATCCAACAAAATGGTTACCGGACCCTCGTTGACGAGCTCCACCTTCATCGTTTCCTGAAACTGGCCGGTTTCGCAGCGAAGTCCGGCGGCGCGAACTTGTTCCACAAAGAACTCATAGAGCTGACGAGCTTTTTGCGGCGGTGCGGCGTCATCGAAGGATGGTCTCTTGCCGCGCCGCGCGTCGCCGTAGAGGGTAAACTGCGAGACCACCAGGACGCCTCCGCCTACGTGTTGCACGCTATAATTCATCTTGCCTTGCTCGTCTTCAAATACTCGGAGGCCGGCGATTTTTTGCGCAAGGTAAGTTGCATCGGCGTGGGAGTCCTCGTGACCGACTGCCAGCAGAATCAGGAGTCCTAAGGCGATTTCGCCGGTAATTTCCCCGTTAATTGTTACTTTGGCGCGGCTGACCCGCTGTACGACGGCACGCATTTGGTTGACCGTTGGTTTGACCGCAACGAGCGGCCCGTTTAGGATGCAGAAGGTATACCACAGCTCGGGCCTCGTAAAAGTTTAGGCGCTTCCTTTACAGCCGTTTACCTTGACCGTTACACTACACGTTCGCCTTTTTCCGTTGCGCCGCATCTGAAGGAAGAACCGTAAAACGTGCGCACGCGCCGGGCGGCTGGAATGAGGCTTGAGGCAGGAACACCGAATTTAAAATTCAAACAAGGGTTACACGAGGAGAAACATGGCAGCCGTTGACGAGAAAGTGAAACAGATTATCGTAGAGCAGTTAGGCGTGGATGAGGGCGAAGTAACTTCGAGCGCTTCGTTCGTGGACGACTTGGGCGCGGATTCCCTGGACACGGTCGAGCTCGTGATGGCCTTCGAAGAAGGCTTCGATATCGAAATTCCCGATGAAGACGCGGAAAAGATCCGCACCGTGCAGGACGCCATCGATTACATCTCCAAGCACTCGAAAGGTGGCAAGTAATTTGGGACGGAGGGTCGTAGTTACCGGCATTGGCCTGATCTGCGGCGTAGGAAATACCACAGGAGAAGTGTGGCAGGCCCTGCTCGCCGGTAAAAGCGGCGTGGGCCGCATCACGCAATTTGATTCCAGCAAGTTCGCCTGTCAAATCGCCGCCGAGGTCAAGAACTTCGATCCGCTGAATTTCATCGAGAAGAAAGAAGTCAAAAAAATGGGCCGCTTCATCCACCTGGGAATCGCCGCTGCGGACGAAGCGTTCAAGATGTGCGGACTCAAAATCACGCCGGAAAATGCCGAACGGGTCGGGGTTCACATTGGTTCCGGGATCGGTGGATTCGACATTATCGAGCGTGAACACGCTGCGCTTCTCGAAGGCGGCCCGCGCAAGATTTCCCCATTTTTTATTCCCGCCGCAATCGTGAATCTGGCTGCCGGACACGTTTCCATGCGCTTTGGAGCTAAAGGCCCCAACGAAGCAACGGCCACGGCTTGCACCACCAGCGCCCATTCCGTGGGGGATTCTTTCCGTATTATTCAGCACAATGACGCCGACGTCATGATTGCGGGGGGGACTGAGGCGGCGATCACTCCCATGGGAGTTGGCGGATTTGCCGCGATGCGCGCCCTTTCCACGCGCAATGACGATCCCGAGAGAGCCAGCCGTCCGTGGGACCGTGACCGTGACGGTTTTGTCATGGGCGAGGGCGCCGGAATTCTGGTGCTCGAAGAACTGGAACACGCAAGGCAGCGCGGAGCAAACATCCTCGCCGAAGTTGCAGGCTACGGAATGTCCGGCGACGCTTTCCATATGACCCAGCCGGCTCCCGAGCACGAAGGTGGATTTCGCGTAATGCGAAATGCCGTGCGCGATGCCGGAGTGAGTCCTGACAAGGTGGACTATGTGAACGCGCACGGCACTTCCACGCCCATTGGCGACACGCTCGAGGCGCATGCAATCCGCAACTTCTTCGGAGAACGCCGGATTCCCGTTAGTTCCACCAAATCGATGACCGGCCATCTGTTGGGCGGTGCGGGTGGACTCGAAGCCGGCATCACCGTTCTTGCCCTACGCGATCAGATGCTTCCTCCGACGATTAACCTGGTGAATCAAGATCCGGAAACCGATGCGATGGATTTCGTCCCAAACCAGGCACGCAAGGCCAAGCTTGAGTATGCTATGTCGAATTCTTTCGGCTTTGGCGGCACCAACGGGGCACTCCTGTTCAAGAAGTGGTCTGAGTAACTCCTGCGACGCCCAAGCTGAAAAAACTCGCACACTTCCCGAATGTCGTCCGTCAGTGACATTCAAGACTGTGACCCCGACCGGGGAAAATAGCCCAGTTCATGCCTCCTTTCTAATTACCATTCCTCATCGCATCCCTGTCCCTGGTCCACGCCGGTAATGGCACTTTTGTACCTGTACCCTGCCCCTTAGGGGGCTTTGCGTCGCTCTCGGGGCGGGCCACAATACGGTAGCAGTAGTGAATTCGTTCCCGACCCATGGAAAAGTCCTTTGGCACTGCTCTGGCCCCAACTCCCACTCGAAAAGGCACGGCTCGCGCCGCCCTCGTCAACCTTAAGGATTCGTCGCGTCTTTTGCTTACCGAGTGTTTTCGTCAGTTCGGTATAGAGACCGTGTTGGTTTCCTCTGGAGCAACGGAACGCCTGGCTCATGAAAAATTCGAAGCCTGCGTTCTGAATCTTCTTGCTGGCGCGGAAACGGCCATGGAAGCCGCGCGCACTTCGCCCTCGAATAGCCGCATCGTTCTTTACGGGTTGGGCGGCAACGCGCAGGAAGCCATGCGCTATTCCAAGTACGGTATCAACGCGATGTTTCAGGAACCGCTGGAACGGCCCGCAGCGCTTAAGCTGGTTCGCGCCACGCATATGCTGGTGCTGCACGAATTCCGCCGCTATGCGCGTATTCCCATCATGACCGAGGTCACGGTAGTGAGCCATGATGGCCATCGCCTAAGCGCCGCCAGCATAGAGATCAGCTCAGGCGGGATGTCCCTCAAGAGCTCCGAGGATATGCCCGCGGGAACAAATGTGGAAATATCTTTTTCTTTGCTCACGCTTCCCCGTGTAAATGTTCGTGGAGTTGTGACCTGGCGCAAGAGCAAGTCTTTCGGATTGCGCTTCGACTCCTCCGACGAACGGCGGCGCAAAATAAAAGAGTGGATCGATTCCTACCTGGAAGGCTGACCCCCTCGGTATAGCGATCGGCAATCCCTCCGGCGCAGACTCTACGATCCCGTTACAATTACTGCGTAATGAAAGCGGCTGCCGACCAAACTACCTCTGCTGTCCCACTTTCCGCGGCTCCGCATCGCTTTACCCTGCGCCAGCGAGTGGTTCTGCGCATTATCATCACCCTCGGATATTGGTTCATCCGGCTCATCGGGCCAACGATGCGAGTGTGTATCTCGCAAGAAGAAGGTGCGCAGGAAACGGTTGACCAGCGGCCGTTGATCGCCTCTTTCTGGCATGCGTGCATAATTCCCGCCACTTACATGTGCCGCAATCTCGGCATACGGGTGATGAGCAGCAACAGCTATGACGGCGAATACATGGGACGCATCATCCGAAAATTCGGATTTGTTGCGGTGAAAGGGTCGAGCAGCCGCAATGCGGTTCGCGCCTTGCTGGGCCTGCGACGCGCACTGCAGGACGGGTGGACAGTGGCGTTCAGCATCGATGGTCCTCGCGGTCCGCGTTACAAAGTGAAGCCTGGTCCGGTCGCGCTCGCACGCTCCTCCGAGATTCCCCTAACTATGTTTCACATGGCCGTCGAGCGTGCCTGGGTGTTGAATACTTGGGACGGTTTAATCATTCCCAAACCCTTTTCGCGCGTCCTGATGCGCTTCGGGAAACTCATCGTTGTGCCGCCGGAGACAAGCGACGAAGATCTGAAACGATATGAGCGGCAGTTGCAGGATTCTCTCGATCGGGTTCGAGAATTCGCGGAGGCCAACGTTCACAAAGTTGGCTCGCCGGAATTTTCTTACCGTGGCTGATCCGACCAATTATTACCCGAAAAGCTAACCGCCTATGCCGCCAAGAGAATCGTCAGATGCTGAAAGCAAACTCCACGAAGCGGGCCGAATGTGGCGATTTGACTTCGGCGATCACCTGCCAGTAGATTAGGTCACTGAGTTTTCGTTCTTTGAATTATTTTTCGGTTTGCGCGTCTTCGCCGTGTGGCGAAGACAGGGAAGCGGGTGCAATTCCCGCGCTGCCGCGCAACTGTAAGCGAGAAAATCGCAGCCGGTCACTGGAATGAATTCCGGGAAGGCCGTCTGTAAGCAATCCGGACGCTTCGACCAATTGTTAACTGTCAATTGCCGCCCGAAGCATCCTTACTCGCAAAGCCAGGAGACCGGCGTCAACCGTCCACCTTAACCCCTTTCGCGTGAAAAGGAGGATGGTCATGCGTGCATTTTGCGCTTCATTATTGCTTTTTGTTTCTCTCGCCGCTTTTGCCACCGACCTCAAGGTCAAAGTTCTCGATCCTCAATCTGCTGCCGTTACCGGTGCACAGGTTTCTGTGGTGTCTAAGAAAACAGCCGCCTCTTTGAGAGTGGCTACTTCGTCCGCGGAAGGGATTGTCGTATTTAAGGACCTGAAGGCCGCTGAGCTAGCGGCGGGCGCTTACCAGCTTCGAATTCTGGCGCCAGGTTTCGCGCCGCAGACCCAAGACCTGACGACACAATCCGACCTCGTCACCGTTCAGTTGCATCTTGCCGTCGAATCACAAACCGTAGTGGTCACCGCCACCCGAACCTCGGAAGTTGCGGAAGAAACCGGCGCCAGCATTTCCACACTCGACAAGGAGCAACTCGAAACCATGCGTCCCGTGGCGGCTGAGGATGCGGTGCGCTTTCTTCCTGGAGCCGTGGTGAATTCCGCCGGACAGCGCGGAGGTTTGTCATCTCTGTTCGTCAGGGGTGGGGATTCCACCTATAACAAGGTTATCGTCGATGGCGTTACGATCAACGAACCCGGTGGAACCTTCGACTTCGGAACGCTTCCTCTCACCGGAGCTAGCCGAATGGAATTTCTGCGCGGCGCACAAAGCACGCTGTATGGATCCGACGCCATGACCAGTGTGGTGCAAGTCTTTACCCGCAACGGCAGCACGCACACGCCCGAATTTAGTTTTGGCGCGGACGGAGGAAATTTCTCAACAGCCAGCGGTTACGCGGCTCTTGCTGGCGCGGACGGACGCTTCGATTACAACGTGTTTGGCGATGAGTTTAATACCAACGGTTCCGGAATCAATAACGCCTATTCCGATTCGATGGAAGGCGCGAACCTTGGAGTAGCGCTGAGTAAAGACGTCTCCTTGCGCTTCCACATGCGCCACTCCAATAGCCACACCGGAGTCCCCGGCGGATGGAGCTTCAACGGTTATGATCCGCCCGTGGATGTGAATGGCGTCATTCAGCCGCTACCACCCGATCCCAGTGAGTGGTCGCAGCTCAACAGCCTTCTCGGAAGCGTGGAACTCACTGTGGCAGAGCCTTCGGGATGGCAACACCGCTTCACCGGCTTCGATTATCTTTACCGTTACAACGACGTGAACTTGAATGGCGATGCCGCCAGGGTAAGTCCTCTTTACGGGCAGTTCGATTTTCCCGATCACGAGTACGACGACATCAATCGAGCGGGATTCGAATACCAGGGCAATTATTCCGAGCGGAGTTGGGCGCAGACAACCTTCGGATACCGCATAGAAAATGAAAATGGCTTTATCGGAGATTTGGACTCCCCTCCCCAAACCCATGGGCAGCGTCTTGAAAACGATGCCTATCTCCAACAGCAAATCACGTTAGGCAGGTTGTCCGTTGTGGCTGGAGGACGTTTCGTACACAACAGCGCGTTCGGCAATACTGGCGTGCCTCGCGTGGCTCTCACGCTGCTTGCATTTCATGGAGGAGAGATTATTTCCGGCACGCGGCTGCGTTTTTCTTACGCCACGGGTTTTAAAGAGCCGCGTCTCGAGGAAACTTACGCGGGACCACCCTATTCAGTTCCGAATCCCGGACTCAAACCGGAGCGGGTTCGAGCTTTCGAAGCAGGAATTCAGCAGAATATCTTTCGTGATAAATATGTCTTCAATGCGACATACTTCAATAATCTATTTCATGATCAGATCAATTACGAGACTGTCAATGCCACGACGTTTGTCGGCGAATACTTTAATGTCAATCAGGCGTTTGCACAAGGCGCGGAAGTGGAACTTCAAGCGAAACTGCGTAGCCGCTTATTGCTGGACGGCGCATACACTTACACTTCCACTGAAATTCTAAGCAATCCCGCTCCCATTGATTCGCAATATCTTCCGGGGCAGCCTCTGCTGCGGCGTCCAAAACACTCCGCCACAACCCTGCTTTCGTATCTCGGCAATCGTTGGGGCACAAATGTGAGTGGCAGTTTCGTGGGACGCCGTGCGGATGATGACTTCTATGGGTTCGACATCACTCACGCGGCGGGCTACGTCAGGGCTGATCTCGGGGGATGGTACGCGATTAACGCCCGCGTGAGCGCGTATGCCAATGTCGAAAATGCCCTCGACAGACGTTACAACGAAGTCGTCGGATATCCTGCACTTCCGATCAACTTCCGTGCGGGATTTCGTTTTCGAATCGGCGGCGAATAACACCGATCAATTAAGGATGATGCGAGTTTCAGATTTAGACTTGCAAACAGGACGCTTTTTGCCGCAGTTGATTTACTGGCGTGCTGCCTAAGCGCGCAGAGGCTAACTGGGGCTCTCGGGGCCTCTCGCCATCATTGGCATCGAAGCGTTCATCTTTCCGCCGAAATACTTTGTTCGCGCCAGGATCAGTTTCTCCACGTCAACCCCGCTTAGCGGTTGCTGCTTTCCCAGTAAATGGGTGACGAGTGCGATCTGTGCAAAATGCTCCACGGTTTCCATCTTCATGTAAGCGTGTTCGATGGTGTCGCCGTAAGCAACCACTCCATGGTTCGACATCAGAATGGCGTCATAATGCGGAACGTAAGGCACCAATGTTTGTGCCAATTCCGAAGTTCCAGGCGTCCCATAGCCCGCCAGCGGAATGCATCCCAATCCCATGACCACTTCGCAAACCAGCGGTTCGGTCAAGGCCATTCCTGCCGCGGCGAAGCCGGTGGCCGTGGGTGGGTGGGCGTGTACAATCGCCTGAACATCAGGTCTCATGCGGTAGATTAGCACATGCATCCCAATCTCACTGGTCACATTCCGCCGCCCGGCCATGCGCTTGCCCTCAAGGTCGACAATGACCAGGTCGCCCGCGCGCATGGCGCCCTTGCTCACACAGGTGGGCGTTACCAGAATCCGTTCGCCGCTTAGCCGAATCGACAAATTTCCGTCCATGGCCGCAACAAATCCGCGCTCATGCAGCATGCGTCCGTAACGGACAATCTCTTCCCTGTGTTTGCGTTCAGCGGACATGGAATGCTCTTTTCGGGGGAGTGACGAAAACGCGGCTAAAGCTTCAGCCCCCGCATAGTACCGCACCTCGGCGGATCAAACAAACAAATTCAATAAAGAAGACACAATAATGTCGCTTGTGGCTCATCCGCCATCTTACGCCCTACACCTATAATCTTAAACGTGCTGGTTTCTGACTTCCACTTCAATCTGCCTGCGGAACTCATCGCTCAGGAGCCCCTTGCCACCCGCGACGCTTCCCGAATGTTGCGCATAGAGCGCTCCACGGGCGAATGGTCGGATTGCAACTTTCGGGATTTCCCCGAACTTCTGCGCCCGGGAGATTTGCTTGTATTCAATAACAGCCGTGTTATTCCGGCCCGTCTGTACGGCCGGCGCAAAGGAGTGTATGCACAAGCTGTCGGTCCTCGCAACCCTGCGGCCCGAGAGTTTCTGCAAGGGCAAATTGAGGTTCTGCTCACGCGACAACTGTGCACTGAACCTAATGATTGGGAATGCCTGGTCCGTCCAGGACGCAAGGTGGGAGTGGGCGAGGTGCTCTTTTTTGGCGGAGAACATTCCGCAGAACAGGGCGAACTGAAAGCGCAAGTGATTGCGCGGTCAGCGTTCGGAGAGCGCCGCATCCGGTTCGACCCCGTGCAGGACTTCTTCGCGGTGCTCGAACGCATGGGGCATATCCCATTGCCGCCTTATATCTCACGCGCCGATTCTGTCGAGGATCGCGAGCGCTATCAGACGATTTATGCAGAACCACGGGGATCCGTCGCCGCCCCCACTGCCGGGCTTCATTTCACTCCGGAGGTTCTGCGGCGCATTCTTGAACGCGGGGCGGAGACGGCTGAAATCACCCTGCATGTGGGCCTCGGCACTTTTCAACCGATACACGCGGAAAGGGTGGAAGACCACAAGATCCATTTTGAGCACTACTCAATTTCGGGTGAGGGTGCGAGCGCAATCAACCAGGCAATCGGCAGTTCCCGCCGAATCATTGCCATCGGCACCACAACAGTCCGCGCATTGGAACATGCAATTCGACGAGGGGAAGGCAGCATCCCTGCCGGCCCCGCCACGGCGGAACTATTTATCTATCCAGGTTTCGACTTTAAGTTGGTCAGGGCCATGCTCACTAATTTTCACTTGCCTCAATCCACTTTGCTGATGCTGGTTAGCGCTTTTGCCGGGAAAGAAAATGTTCTGCGCGCATATCAACATGCAGTGGAGGAACATTACCGTTTTTATTCCTACGGCGACTGCATGTTCATCGAATGATTTCGTCTAGGACAGAAGTGCTAGAACAGGGCGGTGGGACGGCGTTTCCAGGCTTTGCCTTTTTCTTTTGCGACGTCCTCCATGTGAGCAACGTAAGCTCCGGCTTGCGTGAGGACGTGGTGCAGATCGTTGCCGACGCTGATGAAAGTGAATCCCTTTTCCAGAAATTCTCCGACTCGCGCCGTTCCGAATAAAAAAAGACCAAGAATTACGTCGTTCTTACGCGCATGTTCCACAAGTTTTTTTGTGGCCGCATCGAGCTCCGGCGAAGTGTACATGTGCGGGAACTCATACTTGTTATAGAGGCCCATCGACATGCAAAGGTCGTTTTGTCCAAGAAACAGAATATCGACGCCCGGAACGGCCGCAATCTCCGCGATGTTTTCGATGCAAGAAGCAGTTTCCACCTGCAACGCGACAATGCCATCATTATTGAAGTTCCCCGCGTAGCCGAGAAGGCCACCTTTGTTCATGCTGCGCTGCGGAAAATAAACCGAGCGCGTCCCCACGGTTGGATACTTCGTGCAACTGATCGCCTGGCGGGCTTCCTCGGCAGTGTTGATGTAGGGTATGAGCACGCCATTGGCGCCGAGATCAAGTGCTTGCTGAATTCCAGGGCGATCGTCGTATCCTCCTACGCGCACCAGAGATTTCGCACCGCCATTCGCGATTCCGCTCAGCATAGCCGAGAGTTTTTCGTAGTTCATCGGTCCATGCTGGGTATCGACGAGTAGCCAGTCATATCCGCTATGAGAAAGTTGCTCGGCCACGGTCGGGCTGTGGGCGTTCAGAAACAGGCCCATCTTTGGCGATCCTTGCCGCAATTGCTTCTTGAATTCAGAACCACTCACAATGTTTTCAGGCATGCGTTTCTCCTCGTATCGAATTGTGTAGTGTACCGCAAGGCGCGGGCAGAGATTTTGAAATCGGGAGATGCCCGCCTGCGGGTTGGTATATTCTTGCGTGGAAGTTCGCTGCAGTGATTGTAAGCGGCGCAAGGAGCAAAAATGCGAATGCTGTTGAATTGGCTACTCAGCGCACTGGCGGTGTGGATCGTGTCGCGAGTGGTTCCGGGCATTTACGTGAGCGGCATCGGGGCGGCACTGATCGCCGCGCTGGTGATTGGATTTGTCAATGCAACGATCGGAGTTGTGCTGAAGATTCTGACTTTTCCGCTGACGCTTATCACTTTAGGGCTGTTTTGGCTGATCATCAACGCGCTGATGCTGAAATTTGCCTCAGCTTTGGTCCCGGGGTTTCAAGTGCGCGGATTCTTCGCAGCCTTTGTGGGTGCTATCGTCCTCAGCTTGGTCAATATGTTGCTCAGGTGGCTGGTATATCCGGCGAGAGAACGCTATTAACTTTTCGTTTTTCGCGGTTTGATGGATTCCCAGTCTTCATTCGTCAAAGCACGACCCAGGTTGCTGAATTCTCCTGCGCCTTGCAGAAACTCTCCGCCATCCATACGAATCACTTCTCCGTTGATATATCCGGAACCGTCGCTCACCAGGAATGCGGCGAGATTGGCCAACTCCTCCGTGGTGCCAAAACGATGTAACGGATTACGATCCAGGGCAAGCGCTTCCAGTTCCGGCCGCGGCAGCACACGTGAAAATGCTCCTTGTGTTGGGATTGGGCCGGGCGCAATGGCGTTCATGCGGATTCCGCGATTGCCCCATTCCACCGCTAGACTTCGTGTGAGCGCTTCCACTCCGGCTTTCGCTACCGCGGATGGAACCACGTAAGCCGAACCGACCGGCGCGTAAGTTGCCGAAATGCTTAGCACGGTGCCCTTATGGTTCGCTTTGAGCCAGCGCCTTCCGCAGGCCATGGTGGTGTGAAGCGTACCGAGCAGCACAATGCCGATCACCGATTCGAAGGCGTGCGCAGAAAGTTCTTCCGTGCGCGCGATAAAGTTTCCGGCCGCGTTGTTGACGAGAACATCGAGAGGGCGGTCTCTCCAGATCGATTCCACCATTCCCTCCACCGCCTCAAGGTTGCGCACATCGCATGGAATGGCATAGATTGCGCCCTTCACGGCGACATGGAGTTCGGCCGTTGTTTTTTGGAGCACATCCTGGCGACGGCCACAGATGTAAACCGTGGCACCCAGTTCGAGGAATCGCTGGGCCATCGCTTTGCCAAGCCCGGTGCCGCCGCCGGTGATGAGGATGCGCTTACCGCTGAGAAGTGTAGGTTGGAACATTCTTTCGATGCGTCCCTGATTATTCCGTCGGTATCGCCGTTTAATATTCGTCCGATCCTAACACCCAAAGAAAAGATTGAATGTCGATCATATCGCGGGGACGAAGATCGCGCAGATTTCGGCGCAACGTATCGGCGAACTTAAGATGGCTGGCATAGGTTTTCCAGGACGGACAGGACTGATACTCAAAATCGAAACCGTAGCTTTGGGCGGCGATTCGCATTACATTCGGCTTGAGAAAAACGTGTATTTCCGGCTGGGCGATAAATCCGAACACCGTAACTGCCGGTGCCTTGCCGTTTTTTGACAAACCAAATTCCAATTTGCGGGTCCGAGTGGCGGCACTTGGAATTACTTGGTAACCGTCGGCGCCGGCACGCTGCACACCAAGCGGAAGCCGTAATCGGCATACTGAAAAGTTGGAGGGATACTCGAACGGGCAGAGCAACGAGATACCTTCACATGATGGCGCCACGATCCTCCCCGCGAGGCCTTCCGCTCCCCTTCGTCTGGGCCCCGTGGATTGTGTTCCGGAGAAGTTGCATAATAACCAGGGTCGTACCAGTCGCTGCACCATTCGTGAACGTTATCGCAAAGGTTATAAATGCCGAAAGCATTGGGAGCGTAGAGGGCCACGACTTCAGGGCCGGTCTGCCATCGGGTGGCATAGTTCGGCAGCGTTTGCGGAGGTTCGTCGCCCCAGGGGAAATCCTTTTGCTCGGCATCGCCGCGTGCGGCACGCTCCCATTCGGCCTCGGTGGGAAGACGGAACTCGCAACCAGTCTGCGAGGCGAGCCACCGGCAGTAGCAATCGGCTTCATACCAGGAAACCGCAGTCACCGGCTGTCGAGGGGAATTGAAATTGGAATCGTTCCGGAAAGGCGGAGAGTTCGCTTCCGTTGAGCGCAGAAAATGCCCGTATTCGGCGTTGGTCACCTGCGTTGCGCCAAGCATGAAAGCATCCACCCAAACCCGATGGACTGGACGTTCGCAATCCTGCCCGGATTTTGAACCCATGAGAAACCAGGCGGCCTGCACCGCAATCATCTTTGGCTCGATGCAGGTTGTCGTGTCGCTATGAGGATGCGAGTGAGTTGCCACGGTCATGATCTGGAATCATTGCTTGGAACTGCCCAGCGAAGAGAGTCTAGCAGCTTTCGGAACGAGGACTGTTATGTCGAAGAAACGGCCGATCAGAGGCAGGTCTTGCGACGTGCCCTAATCGACCTGCTCTTCACTCATACACCGCACTAATAGGTGAAGGTTAGTTGATCCAGATATACCGAGTAAGGCGATTGCTGGGAGGCGAGGCCAGCTCAAAAAAAATAGTCGAAGGAGAGGTAGAGCGATTCTAGGCTTACGTCGCTTGTAAGACGACGTTAGGACGCCGGTGCATTAACTTGGGTCAAGGAGTTCTGAGTCAGACGCGCGATGTCATGTTCTGCTTCACTTCAATCGTGTTCGCCTGCTTGATGTGGTCCATCCGGGAGAGAAACTGTCTTTTCTTCGTCTTGCTGCACTATTTGTCCGTGCGGTTTCCAACGCTTCCTGGACCCAACACAGGGCCAGAAGGCATGCTTGTCGGTGGTACATACAGACCAATATCCATACACTTGACAGTCCTAACGCCATCCAAAGCAATAAAGGAACCGACATTTGTACTTTAGCCTCATCTTCTCAAAGGGCGCATCAAGAGTTAGACACATCCGCTTTTCAGTTGGCCGAGGGGTCGAGGTCGTGCCATCGAGACTATTCCTGATTCTCGGCTTGGTGGCTTAGGATACGAAACGAAGATCCTGCGGCCAAGCTCCCGAAAGTGACCAGGTAATCACTAACTTGGATACATCCCACAAGCGCGCAAAGCTGCGAACGTGAAGCATGAGCAAGGAGATCGAGTCTTCCGCGAACGTCCCACCCCTGACAGAGTGAAAATGACTCGCGGTCGCCTGTTCCGGTCTAACTGAATGAAACCTTGTACGCTGCCGGACGCATTTTCGATTTTCAAGGCACTGTACAATACCAGTTCCTGAACTGTGGTAGCCAAACCGCTATTAACCAAAGAAGGTAGAGTATTGCCCGACTCCATTGACTGGCCAACCCCGCATCGTCGTCGTCATTTTCTTCTCATTGTCGTCATCGTTGCGGGCATATTCTTCGGAGGTCGGAGTGCGTTATCGAATTATGTGGATCTGCTCTGGTTCAAATCTCTTGACTATGGGGACGTGTTCTGGAAGACGCTGAGCCTTCAGTGGGGAATCTTTACGGCATTTGCAGCGTCCACATTTCTCGTTGTCTACGGTGTGTTCCTGCTTTTAAAGCGCGCCCATCTACCCGATTTACCGAGCGGTCACACAATCCTCATCGCCGGTAGACCCACTCGGTTTCCGGTTGAGCCTGTCCTCCGCCTGGTCGCGTTGGGATTATCTCTCATCATTGCCGCGGCAACCGGCGCGGGCATGATGGCGGAGTGGCCGGCGCTTGCGCTTTTTTGGTATAGGGCGCCTCCCACGGGTAGTCTCGCAGACCCGATTTTTGGCAAGCCTCTGAACTTCTTTCTGTTCACCCTGCCCGCGTGGCAGCTGATCGCCGCTTGGCTGCTTTCGCTAGCCGTAATTGGCTGTGTGCTCGCGGTCTTTTTCATACTCATCACGGGCGGAAGCCGTGTGCTCGCCGGGCGTCTCAGCCGCTCCGTCATGTTGCCTTGGCGCGGGCTCTCGATCACGTTTGCGTTTCTGCTGCTGGTCCTCGCGATGCTTGCGTATATCGGCCGGTTCGAGCGCTTGCTCGAAGATCATACGATCTTCGGGGGTGTCACTTACACCGACGCGCACGTCACAATTACCGGGATGCTCGTCGTCTGCGCGGCGCTTCTTCTTGGCGTGGCGATCGCGGTCATCAACGCCGTGCGGATGCCACGCGGGCGCTGGCTGGTTGCGGCGATTGTTCCGGCTGCGGTGTGTTATCTCGCCGTTCAACTGGTGGGCTGGTACGTCAGCAGCTTTATTGTCAAGCCCAACGAACTGGTTCGCGAGAAGCCCTACATCGTCTACAACACCGATCTGACGCGGCAGGCCTACGGATTAAACCGGGTTGCGCAACGCGAGTTTCCCGCGGAGACCACCATCGAAGCGGCTGACCCGGCGAACAATCAGGCTACGCTAGCAAACATCCGCTTGTGGGATTGGCGCGCACTCCAGGACACCCTGCGTCAGATTCAGGAAATCCGCACCTACTATGACTTTCCCGATATCGACATCGATCGCTACGAAATCGACGGCACAACTCGTGAGGTAATGCTGGCCACGCGCGAACTAAACGTCGAGAAGCTCCCAGAAAGCAGCCGCAACTGGATCAACGAGAAGCTGATCTACACCCACGGCTATGGCATCACCATGAATCCTGTTAATGGATTCACACCGGAAGGCTTGCCCACGCTCGTCCTGAGCAACATGCCGATACAGAGCACGATTCCGAGCCTGACGATCAGTCGGCCGGAGATCTATTTTGGTGAGCTAACGAATACCGACGTCTACGTGAAGACACGGCAGAAGGAATTCAACTATCCGCAGGGCGCGAGCAACAGCCTCACGAGCTACGAAGGCACCGGCGGCATCGTGCTCGGCGGTTTTCTGCGCCGCATTGCTATCGCGTTCGACCGAGACGACCTAACGAAGCTACCGTTCAGCGATGACGTGAACAAGAATAGCCGGCTGCTGATGCGGCGCAACATTCGCGATCGCGTATCGGCGTTAGCGCCCTTCCTTACCTACGATCCCGATGCCTACATCGTGCTGGGCGACGATGGCCGGCTGTCGTGGATACTGGATGCGTTCACGGTTTCAGACAGCTATCCGTACTCGACCCATTACCGTCTCGACCGCGATCCTATTAACTACATGCGGAACAGTGTTAAGGCGGTCATCGACGCCTACGACGGCACGACCACGTTTTACGTGTTCGATCCCGAGGATCCGATCATCGCAGCCTACCGGCGTATCTTTCCGGCTCTGTTCAAGGACGCGTCCATGATGCCGCCGGGGCTGCGCAAACACGTGCGCTACCCGGAGTTGTTGCTCAAACTGCAGGCGGAAGTTTACGGCCTGTATCACATGACGGATCCAGAGGCGTTCTACAACCGTGAAGATCTGTGGACGGTCGCCACCGAAGTCGGCATGAGCGAAGGCGGTCAGCAGGTAACCCAGGCGATGCAGCCGAACTTCGTGCTGATGAAACTGCCCGGCGAGACCGGCGAGGAGTTTGTGGAGATTCTTCCTTTCACGCCGGCCAACCGGAATAACTTGATTGGCTGGATTGCCGGGCGCAGCGACGCTGCACATTACGGCACGTCGGTGGTCTACAACTTTCCCAAAACAAAGTTAGTCGACGGACCATTGCAGATCGAGGCGCGAATCGATCAGCGTGCCGTCCAGATCGAAAATCAGCACTCGCACGCCCGTGAACCGTTTTTGATTTTCGGACCTGTCGCTGGTCGCGCGCCGGCCATTGTCGACA
>PLUJ01000083.1 GCA_003165455.1 Acidobacteriaceae bacterium
TCTGAGTGGCTGCAACCGCGCTCCCGCTGCCGCTTTCACCGCCTGGCAAATTGTGACCCTCGAGTCTTCCAGAAATTGTTTGCTGCCCACCGAAGGCTTGGTGATGATCTCGACCGCTCCGTACTCCAGTGCGCGCAGCGTGCTCTGCGCGCCTTCTCCTGCCAGGCTCGAACAAATCACCACCGGAATGGGATGCTGGCTCATAATTTTTTGCAGAAACGTCAGCCCATCCATGCGCGGCATCTCGATGTCGAGCGTGATCACATCGGGAGCCTGCTCGCTGATGCGCTCCGCCGCTACAAATGGATCTCCCGCTGTCGCGATGACCTCAATCTCCGGATCGCTCGCCAGCACTTCGCTCAATGTCTGCCGTACTACCGCGGAATCATCGACGATGAGCACACGAATTTTGCGATGAGTCATCATCTCTTTCCCCGCCCAATCGCACTACTTCTCCACAATGTCTTCGGATACCATCGGGTTAAGCCGGCGCANNCGCCGGTGCTCGTATGAAACTGAATCGTCAGCCCCGACGTACCTCCCAGGCTCCATGCCACCACGTTCAAGCTCTCCGCCTTCACCACATGGATCGCCATTTCACAATTCATCCGGCCAACCGTGAGAGAGGCGGGATCGCTCACCACCAAAACATCGCCGCCGCCAAACAGTTTTACTTCTAACTCGGAGCGAGGCACGCCCAGTTCGCCGAACTGCCGCACAAAGTCTCGAATGGCGAAATCTACATATCGGTGCCCCACCGTCCGCGTTGGATGGGACGATGGACATTTGGGTAATTGGGCATGGCACAAAGCGCCAATGCGGAGCTTCCGGCTCCAGAAAGTAACCCCTACACAGGATCCCAGAATCGTCCTGATAATCGCGGGAGTGCGCGCCAGATGCGACTCTCCGGGGTGCAGGTAGACCGCCGGCAATTCCCCTTCAAGCGCGGCCATGGACCTTCCTGTAGAGCGCCGGTGCTACCGGCATGAGAGGAATATCCATGTCGTGCAGGCTCTCCGAGTGGCCGACAAACGCGTAGCCTCCCGTAACCAACTGCCCGGCAAGCTTCCGCACAATCCTCTCCTGCGTCGGCCGGTCAAAATAAATCAGCACATTGCGGCAGAAAATCACGTCGAACTTCTGGGTCATTCCAAAGTCGCCATCCATGAAGTTCAGCCTGCGAAATTCCACCAACTCACGCAACTCCGGAACCACCCTTACCACCTTTGAATCAGGATCGCGGCTCCGCATGAAATACTTTCGCAGCAGATTCTGCGGTACGGGACGCATCACCTCCTTATCGAACATTCCCCGCTCGGCTTTCGCCAGAACAGTCAACGAAATATCCGTGGCCAGAATCTTGAAGCCCAGTTTGCAGCCCGCCGGAATTGACTCTCGCAGTACCATGGCGAGCGTGTAGGGCTCTTCTCTTGTTGAGCAGCCCGCGCTCCAAATCTTCAAGTCTCGCCCGCTTTCGTTTCGCGATACCAGATCCGGTATCGCTTTCTTCGCCAGAAAATCGAAGTGCTCCGGCTCCCGGAAGAAATCCGTCTTATTGGTCGAAACCACATCGATCAAGCGAACAATTTCTTCCCTTTGCCCCCGCGCGCTGAAGAGATAAGCTACGTACTGATCGAAGGATGCGAGATTCAGGCTCTTCAAGCGCTTCTTGATTCGCAACTCGAGCATGGTCTTCTTCTCCGCATTCAGAACGATCCCGCACTCCTCGTAAATAAATTTGCAGAGGCGCTCGAAATCGCGCGCGGAGATGCTTTCCTCATGATCGCCCATGGTGTGGGAATGCTCCTTCTCCGCACTGCCTAAACCGTGGCCTCAGTCGTCGCTTTGGCCGGCTCCGCGGAGCGGACGCTGGAAAGCTCTTCCGCCGAAAAGACGCGGTCTATGTCCAGAATCATCACGAACTGGGAGTCACGCTTGCCCATGCCCTTTATAAAGTCCGTGCGGATCTGCGTCCCGATCCTCGGAGCCGGCTGAATCTGATCCGGCTCCAGATCGATCACCTCCTCCACGGAATCGGCAAGCGCGCCAATTACCGTGGATTCGTTCTCCAGCAACACCTCCACGACCACGATGCAGGTATTGCGGGTCTTCTCCGTCTTTGACATTTCCAGGCAAAGCCGCAGATCGACCACCGGCACCACGCTGCCGCGCAGATTGATCACCCCGCTCATGAAATCCGGAGTTCTCGGAATTTCCGTGATGGTGGTGAAGTCCAATACTTCCCGCACCTTCTCCACGTCGGTGGCAAAAATCTCGTTGCCAAGTTTGAAGGTCAGGTACTGCCGCGTTTCAGTGATTTCCAGAACACTCATTTTCAAATCCTTTCGCTCTCCGCTCTCAACCTCAGAAGCTAGAAACGCTCGAACTCCTTGTCCAGGTCGTCGTTCTTGTCTTTGTCCTTCATCTTGAGAGAAATGCCGCCTTTCGCGTCTTTCGCAGGGCCGCCCGCGCCAGCCGCCGCTTCGAAGTGCTTCGCAGGCTTTGCGGTCGCGCTTCGCGCCATTGGAACCGATGCGCTGTCCCCGGTTCGGAAGAATCCTAATGCGCTTACCAGTTGCTCGGATTGGCTGCTCAATTCCTCGGTGGTCGACGCCATCTCCTCGGAGGCCGCGGCATTTTGCTGAATCACTTTTTCGAGCTGCACCAGCGCCTTGTTGATCTGTTCGGCCCCGGTATCCTGTTCCTTGCTCGCCGCCGCAATCTCCTGCACCAGTTCGGCCGTTCGCTGAATGTCAGGGACCAGCTTGTCGAGCATCTCTCCAGCCTTCTCCGAAACTTTTACCGTCGTTCCCGAAAGCTGGTTGATCTCCGCCGCTGCCTTCTGGCTGCGCTCCGCCAGTTTGCGCACCTCCGCCGCCACCACCGCAAATCCTTTTCCGTGTTCTCCCGCTCGCGCCGCTTCTATGGCGGCGTTCAGAGCTAGGAGATTTGTCTGCCGCGCAATCTCTTCGATAATCGAGATCTTGCTGGCGATTTCTTTCATCGCCGCAACCGCCTCCACCACCGACTTGCCGCTTTCCTGCGCGTCCGTCGCCGACTTGTTTGCAATCTTGTCGGTTTGCTGCGCGTTGTCGGCATTCTGCTTGATGTTGGAAACCATCTCCTCCATCGAAGAAGACGCTTCTTCCGCCGACGCTGCCTGCGACGTTGCGCCCTTCGATACCTCCACCGAAGTCGTGCTAATCGCCTGGCTCGCCGACGCCACTTCTCCCGCGATCGTGCGGATATCCGAAACCACCCGCGTGATGCCGGAGACCATCGCACCCAGCGCCTGCATCAACTTGTCCTGCGGCGACCGCTCGCGCAGGGTGACCGTCAAATTTCCATTCGCAATTTCCTCGGCGGCGGCAGCGATCTCGTCCATCGAAACAATCAGTGCGTTCAGATTATTCTTAATCGCATTGAAGTCGCCCTGATAAATCTCCGTAATCTGCGGCGGCAGATCCCCCTTGCTGATCTGATCCACATAGCGCGCAGCCACGTTCAACGGCTCAATCACCGCATCCAGCGTCTCGTTCACGCCCTGCACAATCTCCTGATATTGGCCTTTATGTTTGCTGGCGTCGGCCCGGGTTGCCAGCTTGCCGTCCAGCGCCGCTTTTGACAGCATCGGGACATCGGCAATCATGGCTTTCAGCGCCAACTTCTCCTCGGTAATATTCGAGGCATATTTCACCACTTTGAACGGCTTGCCGTTCAGATCCAGGATGGGGTTATACGAAGCCTGAATGTAGACTTCCCTGCCGCCTTTGCCGATTCTCTTGAATTCGTCGGCCACATATTCGCCGCGGTTCAGCTTGGCCCAGAATTCCCGGTAGTCGGCGCTGTTCCGGTACGCTTCCTCGACGAACATACTGTGGTGCTTGCCTTTAATTTCGTCGAGCGTATAGCCCAGCGTCTTCAGGAAGTTTTCGTTCGCGGTGACAATCGTTCCGTCCATCTTGAATTCGATCACCGCCTGTGATTTTGCGATCGCCGAAATCTGCCCCACATAGTCGGCGTTGGTCAGTTTCTGCTGGGTTACGTCCGTTGCGTACTTCACCACTTTAAAGGGCGTCGAATTCACGTCCAGAATCGGGTTGTAGGAGG
>PLUJ01000309.1 GCA_003165455.1 Acidobacteriaceae bacterium
CTCGATTATCGATTACACGGATCGCGCCACTTGTGTAATTTTTGGGGATGGCGCCGGGGCCGTGATTCTCGAGGCGGCGGAAGATGATTCGGTTGGATTGATCGACTTCATGCACGAGGTTGATGGATCTGGTGGATGCTACCTCAATATGCCAGGCGGTGGCAGTCTGAATCCCTCCACTCAGCAAACCGTCGAGAAGAAAATGCACTATGTTCATCAGGATGGCCAGCAAGTCTTCAAGTTCGCCGTTCGGAAACAAACCGAACTTTGCCTTAAACTGCTCGATCGCAATGGGCTGAAAGGTTCCGATATCGATGCTTTTATCCCGCACCAGGCTAATTTGCGCATCATCAATGCCACAGCGGAAAGGCTTGGCCTTCGGTCGGAAAATGTGATCGTCAACATCGAGCGTTATGGCAACACCACCGCAGCCACGATTCCGCTGGCAATGAATACCGCCGTCGAACAGGGCAGACTCAAAAAGGGCAGTCTGGTTCTGATGGCTTCCGTCGGCGCAGGGTTTACGGTGGGAGCCGCGCTGCTGCGCTGGGCTTATTAACGAACGTGACCTCGGCACGACCAGTCCGGTGGAAAACGCTGCTGGCCTTCGCCATCATTTATTTCGTTTGGGGTTCCACATTTCTTGCCATTCGCGTCGGAGTGAGAGAGGTTCCACCGTTTTTGCTGGCCGGGATGCGATTCTTCACGGCTGGAATAGTTCTTTTTGCATGGACTCGGGCGCGCCGTATTGCTTTACCGAATCGCCACCAGTGGCTTTCGGCCTCTCTTCTGGCTGTATTAATTTTCGTGTTCGATTATGGCCTGCTCTTCTGGGCGGAAAAGCGCGTGCCTTCAGGAATTGCAGCCGTCATGCTGGCGACGATTCCGGTATTCATGGCGCTTGCAGAAATAATCTTCTTGAAGACTCAAAGCCTAAGCCCACGTTTAACCTTGGCTCTGTCGGTGGGCGTCGGCGGTGTCATTATTCTTGTAAGCCGTTCAGCTAGTTTCGGTGATCGCGCGATTGATCCAGCGGGAGCCGTTGCCTTGTTGATTGCCGCAGTATGCTGGTCGGTGGCGGCGATTCTCACACGAAAACTATCCTTACCTGAATCGAAATTGATGAGCTCGGCCAGCCAGATGCTCGCCGGGGGAATTCTGCTTATCATCGCGGCGGCAATGCTGGGAGAGTTTCGAAATTTTCATATAGGCGCAGTCTCGGCCAAAGCTTGGATCGCGCTGGCGTACTTGATCGTTGCGGGTTCGATCGTTGCATTTACCGCGTACGTTTGGCTTATTCACCATGAATCGCCGACGAAGGTTGGCACTTACGCTTATGTGAATCCCGTGGTTGCAGTTCTGCTCGGATACTTTGTGGGCGGAGAAGCTCTCGGCGCGAGAACCATTGCGGGAACTTTTTTGGTTCTCGTGAGTGTGGTGGTGATCACCACTGCACCAAAGAACCAAATCGAAGACCAAAAAATAGAGATTAAGGAAGCCGAATAACCGTACTTTTAAATCTTTGACCTCTGCTCGCTTCGGTCTCTTATGGGTGAGTCATGTTCTCGGGCTTGACCAGTTGATCAAATTCTTCTCCGGAGAGATAGCCCAGCTTCACCGCTGCTTCCCGTAAGCTGCTGTGTTCCACATGCGCTGTGTGAGCAATCTGTGCGGCTCTGTCGTAGCCCACCTTTGGAGCCAGCGCGGTCACCAGCATTAAAGAATTTTTCACGTACCAGTCGACTTTCGCGCGATCCACTTCGATGCCTTTGATCATGTACTCGACGTATCCGTGGCAGGCATCGGCGATCAGGGTCACCGAGTGCAGGAAGTTAAAAATGATCACCGGCTTGTAGACATTGAGCTCGAAGTTACCCTGGGATCCGGCAAAGCCAACTGCTGCCGTGGCTCCGTGAACTTGAGCGCAAACCATGGTCATCGCTTCACATTGCGTGGGATTGACCTTGCCCGGCATGATCGAACTTCCCGGTTCATTCTCCGGAATCGAGAGCTCACCCAGTCCGCACCGCGGACCGGAGGCGAGCCAGCGAATATCATTCGAGATTTTCATCAACGATGCTGCCAGCGTTTCCATTGCCCCCTGCGCAAAAATAATCTCGTCGTGTGCGGATAACGCAGCAAACTTGTTCGCGTGTGACCGAAAGGGAAGTCCGGTGAGGTCGGCAATCCGTTTGGCCGCGCGCTCCGCGAATTCGGGATGTGTATTAAGTCCTGTTCCTACGGCCGTACCGCCGATGGCCAAATCGTACAGCCCCTCCAAGGCTTGTTCCAGGCGATGGATGTCACGTTCCAGCAAACTCGCCCATCCGCCGAACTCTTGCCCAAAGGTCAGCGGGACGGCGTCCTGCAAATGCGTGCGGCCGATCTTTACCACGGCGTGAAATTCCTTTGCCTTCGCCGCAATCGCATCGTACAGGCTGCGGATCGCGGGAATCAGAGTGTTCTTTACCCGGTCCGCCGCCGCAATGTGCATGGCCGTGGGAAACGTGTCGTTCGAGGATTGCGACATGTTTACGTGATCATTGGGATGAACCGGCTTCTTTGACCCTTTTTCGCCGCCAGCGATCTCAATGGCACGATTCGAGATCACCTCGTTCACATTCATGTTGGTCTGCGTGCCGCTTCCCGTTTGCCAGATGCGCAGCGGAAATTGATCGTTCAGCTTGCCTGAGATCACTTCGTCCGCTGCCTCCACGATCAGTTTGGCTTTCTCTGCCGGCAGCTTGCCTAAATCCTGGTTCACCAGCGCGCATGCCTTCTTCAACGTGCCGAACGCACGGATCAATTCCGGCGGCATGGTGTCACGACCGATGTTGAAATGGAGAAGTGAGCGCTGCGTCTGCGCGCCCCAGTAGACGTTGGCTGGGACTTCGATTTGCCCCATGCTGTCGGATTCAAGGCGGGTACGCGTGTCTGATTCGGTGGAAGCGGGCATAGAAGTCCTGACGATAGAAGTTCCTAACTATGGAGAAGTAACCAAAAATTATAACCCTTTGACGACGCCCCACCATGTCTGAGATAACGAATCATCGTGATGTAAGCGCTGGAATCGATTCCCGGTTTCGTCCCATGCTAAAATCATCGATCTCGAATCGAAACCTTCATGCCAGAAATTCTCAGTGCCGAAGATGTGCTGACTTCCCCGAAAGCCGAACGCCGTCCCGATCCGGAGACGCGCACCGATGTTCTGGTAATCGGAGCCGGCCCCACGGGCCTTGCGTGCGCGATTGAGGCGCAGAAAACTGGTCTTCGAGTAATTGTTCTGGACAAAGGCTGCCTGGTAAATTCGCTCTACCACTATCCCGCCAATATGCTGTTCTTTACCACTCCAGAACTTCTCGAAATCGGCGATATCCCGTTCACCACGGCCCGGCAAAAACCAACTCGCGAGGAGGCTCTCGAGTACTACCGGAAAGTGACCGAACATTACCATCTCGACATTCGTCAATACGAGTGGGTAAAGACGGTGATGGGAGAAGATGGAAGCTTTTGTATTACCTCCAGTGACAGAGCCGGCCGCCCGCACGATTATCAAACCCGCAAAGTGATTGTCTCGACTGGGTACTATGACTTGGCAAACCAGCTGTGCATTCCGGGTGAGGACCTGCCGAAGGTTTCACATTATTATGCCGACGCCCACCCCTATTACGATACCGATGTGCTTGTGATCGGCGGCAAGAACTCCGCCGCGATTGCCGCCCTGGATTTATGGCGGCATGGTGCGCGCGTGACGCTTGTTTATCGAGGTAATCAAATTCATCACCACGTCAAATATTGGATCAAGCCCGATCTCGAAAATCGTATCAAGGCCAACGAGATTGACGCTTATTTCAGTAGCACTGTTCAGGAAATTGGTCTGGACCACGTCGTACTTAAGACCCCGGCGGGTCCGGTTCGCCTGAAGAACGACTTTGTTCTCGCCTTGGTTGGATATCATCCCGACTACGATTTTTTGCGAAGTATGGGGATCGAGCTTTCCGCCGATCAGCATCGGCCAGTCTGTGATCCGCTCACGCTGGAAAGTAATGTGCCGGGAATTTACGTTGCCGGCGTGATTGTAGCGGGATCGCGCACCAACGAAATCTTCATCGAGAATGGGCGATTTCACGGCCGGCAGATCGCGGAAGATCTGAAGATCAAACTGCGTCCGGACTCTTAGCCATCACTTCAGCAGGTACTCCTTCACAAACATCGCGGTCGCATAGAACTGGTAGTCGCGATTCTTCTTCTTGTGAAAGCCGTGGCCTTCATCCTTTGCCAGCAGCCACCACACCGGATTTCCATTCTGCCGCACCACCTGCACCATCTGTGCCGACTCACTCGCCGGCACGCGCGGATCATTTTGGCCCGCGATCACGAACAATGGCTTCGTGATATTTTTCGCTTTGTTGGCCGGAGCAATCCGTTCCAGAAATTCGCGCATCTTCGGGTCCCGCTCATCGCCATACTCCACTCGCCGCAAATCCTGCCTGTAGCCGGAAGTGTGCTCCAGAAAAGTGACCAGGTTTGAAGGCCCAACCACATCCACCGAGCAGCAAATGCGGTCGTTATAAGTCGTAGCTACAGCCAGCGTCATGAACCCGCCGTAGCTCCCGCCCGTGATCATCACTTTGCCGGCGTCAAGATCCGGCTGGGTCTGGATCCAGTCGAGTAAGGTCCCAATGTCCTTGTAAGATCCCTCGCGCAGAAAGCCATTATCCAGTTTTTGAAAAGTCTTGCCGTATCCGGTCGAGCCGCGCACGTTCGGGTAAATCATGGCTATGCCCAGCTCGTTAATGTAGTAATTATCGCGTCCCAAGAAATCGGGACGTACCTGACCCTCCGGCCCACCGTGAATGTCGATAATCACGGGACGCTTGCCGTTGAACTTCGCCGGAGGCTTATACAGAAAAGCGGAAATCGACCGCTCATCCCAGGACTTCCAGTGAATCAATTGCGGTTCGGCAAATCCTGAAGTATTCAATCCACCGTTCTCGCTGAACGTCCACTGCTCAAGCTTGCCGCTAGCCGTGTCCAGGGAATACGCATCGTAATCGCGTTGTGCTGTACTCAGGCTAAAAGCCACTTCCCGACTGTTGTTGCGCCAAGTTATGCCATACAGCACTCCTACCGGCAACTTGGGAACCGGAACCTCTTTTCTTGTCCTGATATCCAGAACGTGCAACCTGCTGATGCCATCTTCATTGGCTTCAAACGCAACCCATCGTCCATCTTTCGACAAGTCAAGTTCATCTACATCCCATTTGAGATTGGGAGTGAGCACAGTCGTCTTGCGGCTCGCTAAATCCATGAAAACCAGCCGCTCGAACTCCGAATCCTGATCGCTGGCGAAATAAATTCCCTTGCCGTCTTTGGCAAACCGGGCGTTGCTGTACTCCCCCGTCTCCGAACCTGACATCGGAGTAAGCAAATCTTTTTTCCCGCTGGCCACATCGATCAGCCAAATGTAACTTTCGGCTGCTGAAACGTCGTTGGTCGCAAGCAGTTGCTTGCCGTCCGGAGACCAGTCGGAAATGTTCCATCCGCCGCCTTCCATCTGCGTCACCATGCGCGCGCTCCCCGGCGCGTCGGCGCGTACCACCCAAATGTCCACGTTATTGCCTGTACGTTGAGTGGAACCGTAGGCGATAAAGTCCCCCTGATAAGACCAGCGCGGGCTCGTGTTCCGTGATTTGCCATCCGTTAGCAGCGTGATGTTGTCGCTGTCCATGTCATAACGATAGATCTGGAAAAATTCTCCGCCGCCCACGTCCTTCATAAACAAGAAGGAGTCGCCATTCACCGGTTGGTAAATCGCATCGGCAATACGATCCGGGAAGAACGTCAGTTGGGTGCGGGCTCCGCCGGGAAATTTCACTTGATGCACCTGAGGCGTGTCGCTAAAGCGGGTCGTTATCAACATCTCCCTCCGCAGCGGATGCCAACTGAGAAAACCCGCGGCGCGGAACTCCGAGTAACGTCCTACAGATTCAGCCAGAGACTGGGGAATCTTCGGAATTCCTTCGACCACCAAATTTTCGTTTGGTGCGACTACCTCCTCCTGCGCCAAAGCGAGCCCAGCCAGGAGAACGATAACGATCGCATGCCCCGGCAAAACTAGGAACCTCATTGCACGCACGAATTCATACACGCGTCCTACCAAAGGCCGTTTCATCGCTTCTCTCCTCTGTTGTGCGTCGGACGAATCGAGATGGATTCCGTTAGCGAAATGGCACGTGAATCTTAGGAGGAAAAACCAAGGCANNCAAGGCAAGTCAACACTACCGGCCTTGGGTGGTTTCCCTTCGTACAGCTTCGTGTCTCTGGAGATAAAAGCCTTCCAGTCGGACCAAGCGCCAAGCCTCACCCCACAAGTCGGTCGATCTTAGCCGCCATGATGAAATCGCTTTCCGTCAGACCGTTGATTTTGTGCGTCCAAAGCGTGATTCCAACTTTGCCCCATGCCAGCAAAATATCGGGATGATGTCCCTGTTCTTCGGCCAGCCGTCCAACTCGATTGACGAACTCAAGTGCTTTTGCGAAATCGGAGAATTTAAATTCCCGCGTAACATGATGCTCCTCGGTCACGGTCCAATCGGGAACGATTTTATGCACCGCATCCAAATCGCTTCCTTTGAGCGCCGGCACTCCACCGCGGCAAGGGACACAAGTCTTATCGGCTAGTTCAGTCATGGGTATCTCCGCTAGTAATGATAGTGGAATTGGCGCTCGATTTCCTCACTCCATCCTGAGTTGTTATCAGCCACAAACAAGGTTGAAACCTCACGCCGCTTTGCCGCATCTTTAGACTCTCAACTCCGATCTGTGGCTTGGGGCAAAAAGAACAATGACTCCACAACCGGCACCAAACGGTTCCACCCCAGTCGCGTCTAATCCCTGGCTGGTTGCGGTTGCAGTCATGCTGGCGACGTTCATGGAAGTGCTGGATACTTCCATCGCAGCCGTCGCGCTCCCGTACATTGCAGGTAGCTTATCCGCAACGAACGATCAAGCTACCTGGGTGCTGACGAGCTATCTGGTAGCCAATGCCATTATTCTCCCCGCGAGCACGTGGTTTTCGCTGCGCTTTGGCCGCAAGCGATTTCTCATCACTTGTATCGTTATTTTTACCATCTCATCATTCGCCTGCGGAGCCGCCAACAGTCTCGCTTTTATTTTGATTGCGCGTGCGGTGCAAGGCGCGGGCGGAGGCGCGCTTCAGCCGTTGTCCCAGTCAATTCTGCTGGAAACCTTTCCTCCCGAGAAGCGTGGAGCGGCCATGGCCGTCTTTGCCCTTGGAGTTGTGGTTGCACCTGTGCTTGGACCCACCCTTGGAGGCTGGCTCACCGACACTTACTCATGGCGATGGGCGTTTTACATCAACATTCCCATCGGTGTCTTCGCAATATTCATGATTTCCAAATATGTGCAGGATCCTCCCTACATCAAGAACGCGCATCCGGGGAAGTTCGATGGCATCGGTCTTGGGCTGCTTGCGATGTGGCTTGGTTGCCTGCAGATCATTCTCGACAAAGGTCAGGAAGACGACTGGTTTGGCGCCACCTGGATCCGATGGGCGGCAGTGATTCTTGTCGTCAGCCTCGTAGCATTTCTCGTTCGGGAGTTCCGCCACAAACAGCCGCTTGTCGATTTGCGCATTTTCCGTCACCGGAACTTCGCGATCGGCTGCCTGCTGATTGCATTGTTCGGGGCCGGCATCTACGGTTTGGTGACGTTGCTGCCCCTGTTCTATCAAGAACTGCTGGGCTATACCGCACTGGCGGCCGGGTGGGCGGTAAGCCCGCGCGGAGTTGGGGCAATTCTCGCCATGCCGATTATTGGTTATCTGACCGCCAAAATGGATAACCGGTTTCTGATTGCGTTCGGCTTCGCTCTATTCGGCGTCGCCAGTTTATGGTTCGGCGAAGTGAACCTATCAATTGGTCAATGGACATTTCTGTGGGCCATCCTGATTAGCGGCTTCGGGTCAGGATGCGTCTTTGTCCCGCTTTCTACGACCACGATGGCGTTCTTAAAGAATGAAGAGATCGGCAATGCGAGTGGCCTTTACAATTTATTGCGCAACATCGGAGGAAGCGTTGGAATATCGGTTGTAAACACGATTGTGTCGCGTCACGAACAAATGCATCGCAACGAATTAGTTGGTTCGCTGGCTCCAGGACGTATGGTCGTTCGAGGAACATTACAGGGGATGCAACAGTATTTGAGCGCGCAAGGAGCTTCTTCTACGACTGCGCTGCAACGTGCGTACGGGTTCATCAATCAGGCGCTAAACGGCCAGGCGCGGCTCTGGTCTTACGTGGATGATTTCCGCTATATGGCGTTGGTTTGCTTCGGTTGCGTGCCGCTTGTCTTTGCTTTGAAGAAAGCGGTCGTAAGAAAGGGCGCGGCCCCAGCCGCGCATTAGCGGGCCGCCGGATTTGGCAAGAGACGCGCGGCTGCTAACATGTTTATAAGGTCGAGAGCGCTGGGAAAAAACTGATGTCTCCACGTGCGCGTTGGAGTTCACGATGATATTCGAAATGACTGAACGGGAATGCCGTGACTTGCTCGGACGCACTTCACTCGGCAGGCTTGCGTGCTCGCAAGACAATCAACCCTATGTGATTCCGATTTACTTTGCCTTTGACTTCGATTACGCCTACTCCGTTTCTACCTTGGGGCAAAAGATTGAGTGGATGCGCGCGAATCCCAAGGTCTGCGTTGAGGTGGACGAAATCGCCGACCGATCGGACTGGAGAAGTGTAGTCGTTTTGGGCACTTATCAGGAACTAACGGAGCCGCAGTATGCCGACGAACGCTCACACGCACGAAGCCTCTTGGAGAAGCGCTCGCTATGGTGGCAGAATGCTTTGGGCGAACGCCAATTGAAATCGGAAACCGAGCTGATTCAAACCACATTCTTTCGCATCCACGTTGATTCGATGACGGGATTGCGCGCAACTGCCGAATCGCGTTGAGTAGCCACGTGTCGCCTCTAACCATTTTCGGACTGTTTGCCGTGACCGCCATGCTGATCTGCTACGCCCTTGAGTCGCGCAGCAGATGGTTCATTCTTGCATTTGCCGGAGCGTGCGTGCTTGGCTCAGCCTACGGCTTTATGCAAGGAGCATGGCCATTCGGAGCGGTGGAGGCGGTTTGGTCCGTGGTGGCGATAGGGCGCTGGGCGATTGCACCAAAAACGAAGTGAGCGAAAACAGAAGTTTCGTTCTAACCGCGCCGCAATTCTTCCAGCACCTTAGGTTCGATATTACCGCCGCTGATGACGGCCACATTCAACTTGGTTGCCGGAAGTTCACCGGCGTGGAACAGGAAGCCTGCGAAAGCGACTGCGCCGCTGGGTTCGGCAACAGTTGCAGGGTCCGCGCTCAAATACTTCATAGAGCGCCGAATTTCATCCTCAGTAACGGTGATAATGTCATCCACGTAGCGCCGAATGTGCTCGAAGTTGATCGGACCGATGCTTTGGGTACGCAATCCGTCGGCAGACGTGCGGGAAACATCGCTGGCGGTTAACTGTACGATCTCGCCCGACCGTAGGCTGGCTTGGGCGTCAGCAGCCAGTTCCGGTTCGACGCCGATCACTTTTACCTGCGGCCTGCTTAATTTGATCGCGGTCGCGATGCCGCTGAGCATTCCTCCGCCGCCTACCGGCGCGAGAACAGCTTCCACGTCAGGCAGATCCCTTAGAATCTCGAGCCCCATCGTGCCTTGACCAGCGATGATCTGCTCGTCATTGTAAGGAGGTATGATCGCGTAGCCATGCTGCGCCGCCAACTCTTCGGCTCGAATCTGGCGCTCCGAGCTGCCTGGGCCTACAGTGACGATCTCCGCTCCCAGAGCAGCCGTGGCCTCCCGCTTAATCGCTGGCGCGTTATCTGGCATAACAATGACGGCTTTAACGCCCAGAGCACGAGCCGCATAAGCCACGCCTTGAGCGTGGTTGCCGCTGGAGTACGTGATCACGCCGCGCCTTAGCTCTTCGGGAGGGAGTGACGAGATTTTGTTGTAGGCTCCGCGCAGTTTGAAGGCGCCGATCGGCTGCTGATTTTCGGCCTTAAGAAATAGGCGTCGTGGGTTGGTGCCGTACAGCTTGAATTCGATCAAGGGCGTGTGCGTGGCGATACCCCGAAGTCGGGCTTGAGCAGCGTGGATGTCGCTAAGAGTGATCATATGGAATGTATAAATTTAAGATAAAACAATGAGGATAGCAATTGACATCATGATGTCTGTACGGATAGCATCATGATGTGCGAACCACTCTTACACTGGATGACGATGTTGCCAGCCTGCTGAAGAAAGAAGCCCGCAAGTCTGGGGAGCCGTTTAAGCGGGTGGTGAACCGCTACTTACGCATGGGATTGACACAGACGAAGCAACCCCCCCGGAAGCCTTTCGTGGTTAGGCCATTCAATCTGGGACTGCCTCCATTTGAAAAAGTGGAAGAGCTTCTTGACTTCCTCGAAGGGCCGGATCACCGGTGATCGTCGTCGATGCCAATCTACTGATTTACTCCTACGATAAGCATTCACGCAATCATGCGGAAAGCCGTTCTTGGGTCGAGAAAGCATTCTCGGGCCAGGAAGCAGTGGGATTACCTTCGCAGAGCTTATCTGCCTTCTTGCGGGTGATCACGAATCGGCGACTTCCCGGAACACGTCTGATGCTGGCCGATGCGACGCGAATTGTGGACGATTGGTTAGACCAGCCGAAGATTCGGGTGCTCGCCGGAGGCGATGAGCACTGGCTTATTTTTCGGAGAATGATTGTGGAAGGCGGCGCCTCGGGTGCGTTGGTCAGCGACGCACACTTAGCTGCACTGACGCTGGAGTACGGCGGGGTGCTTTACACAGCGGACCGGGACTTTGCCCGGTTTCCGGGACTGCGCTGGGTGAATCCGCTCACTTAGAGCGAAGCGGTTCCTGCTCTTACTTTTTGCTTTTTCGCAAATCAATTCTTTGGCAAATCGATCTCCTGCCCGGGCTGATTCGATCGCCTTTCAGATTTCCAGTATCACCGGCATAATCAGCGGCCGCTTCTGAGTCTGCCGCGAAATATAGCGCTTTAAGTCGGCGCGGATTTTTTCCTTGATCACTCCGTAATCCGCCTTCTCTTCTTCGCTGGAATGCGCCAGCGTATCTTCGACAATGCGTCTTGCGCCGTCCATGAAACCATTGTCCCCCGGGTTGAAGCCTCGCGTAACGATTTCAGGCGTAGTCTCGACGCGTCCCGTTAGCTTATTGATCGCGATGATGGGCAGCACAATTCCATCCTCGCTCAAATGGCGGCGGTCTTTAATAATTAAATCCTCAACCACATCCGTGCGAGAGCCCGAATCGATGCAAACGCGGCCAACATTCACTTTTCCCGCCTTGCGAGCGTTATGTTCATCGATCTCGAGAACATCTCCGCTCTCGATGAGCATCACTTTTCCAACTGAGCTGTGCATTGCTCCAGCCATTTCCGCGTGGAGTTTCAGTTGACGATACTCGCCGTGAATCGGAATGAAATACTTTGGCTTCANNGCACGGGAATGAAATATTTCGGCTTCACGAGCTGAAGCAGGATTTTCATTTCTTCCTGGCTGGCGTGACCCGACACGTGAATCGGCGCAGACCTGCCGCTCTCGTAATAAACCAGCACGCGGCGCCGGAAGAGATGATCGATCATGCGATAGATCGTCTTCTCATTCCCCGGAATGATGCGGGACGAAAGCACAACTGTGTCACCCTTTTCAATTTTCGCGTGCTTGTGATTATCCACCGCCGCGCGCGAAAGCGCGGACATGGGCTCGCCCTGGGTTCCACTGATCATGACGCAGACTTTTTCCGGCGCGAAATTCTTCATGTCGCCCGGATTAATCACGAGGCCATCCGGAATTTCGAGATAGCCAAGATCTTCGGCGATCTCGGCCGAGTTATTCATCGAACGGCCAATGAAGGCCACTTTGCGCCCATGCTGGTGCGCCAGCTCCACCGCCAACCGTATTCGATGAATCGATGAGGAAAAACACGAAATAAACAGCCGCTTCTTGGTGTGCGCAAACACTTCGTCGAACTTGCGGCGCACCGCGCGTTCGCTCGGCGTATACCCCTTGCGCTCGACGTTGGTCGAATCCTGAAAAAGCGCGAGAACCCCCTGCTTACCGTACTCCGCAAAGGAGTGCAAATCGAACAGATGATTGTCGGTAGGAGTGGGATCGACCTTAAAGTCGCCCGTGTGAATGATTACGCCCAAAGGAGTATGAATCGCTAAGGCGACGCAATCCACCAGACTGTGCGTGACTCGAATGGCATGCACCGTGAATACGCCGGCATTAAACCGCTCGCCAGCCTGCATTTCGCGCAGGTCGGCATCTTCCAGCAGTCCGTGCTCGTCAAGCTTATCTTCGACGTAGGCAAGCGTAAATTCCGTTCCCCAAACCGGGACCTTAAGTTCGGAGAGAATCCAGGGCAGCGCTCCTATGTGATCTTCATGGCCATGCGTGAGGATAATCCCGCGCACCTTTTGGCGATTTTCGAGGAGGTAGGAAATATCGGGAACCACGATGTCCACGCCGAGCAATTCAGCTTCGGGGAACATCAGTCCCGCATCGATCACAATGATGTCGTCGCCCCAGCGGACGGCCATGCAGTTCATACCGAACTCGCCCAGCCCTCCCAAGGGGATAATCTGCAGTTTTCCAGTTGGCATTGAGTATGACGATGCTAGCAGACTGTGTCAGTTAGCGTACAGATGATCTCTCCAGAACGCTCCTTTGGTTCCCTGGTTCTACACCCTGGTTCTACACCCCGCGATTCGTTCTACACCGCCTTTTCCGCCCGGCATGCGGCCTACCCGACGCTCCCGATAGCAATCCCACCCGGGCTGGGTTATGGTTTGATTCATGGCTGCGGGCGAATCCAAATCGTGGTTGCGCGTTCGGGTTGAAAAGTCGCTTGTAAAGGGTATGACACGAGCCTACTCCAAGGTACAAGTCGATCCTGAAAAGTTTCTGTTACAACTTCGAACTGCGTACCGCCTGCCGATCAGCGGTTATCACGGAGTGTATTCGCTGGAGGTTGGCGAGCTCGATAATGTCGCCGAGGACGTGATTCGTGGCGGAATGAAATTCGCCGCAGCCGAGGGCGCGGGCTTTGGAATGGGTGGACTAATCACAATCTTACCCGACCTTGGTTTTCTCTCGGCCATCACCATGCGCACGATTCAGAAGCTGAGTCTGGTGTATGGCTTCCAGTTTAATACTGATAATGAAATTGCTGAATTGTGGATTGCCGCGGCCAGTGCCGCCGGAGTGGATATCAGTCGCGACCTGGTGGAGAAGGAATTTGTCAACAAATTCGTTCCCCGCGTAATCCAGCGGATTGCCGCCCGCGCCAGCGCTGAGGTCGTGGAGAAGTGGGCCGGAAGAATGATTCCGTTGGTGAGTTCCGCCATCGGGGCTGGTCTGAATTATTGGTTCGTACGAGCCTGGGGCGAACGTGCCAGGACGCACTTTCGAGAACGCTATTTGCAGGTCCGGCAACAATCTCAGGAGCGTGCAATAATTGCGCAGACACCGATGACTCTGCCACCTGCGTACATTCCTCCGGCAGGTTGACCATTCCGAACGGCAATTATCGGAAACAGTTTTGCCGCTGCGGTGAGCCTCTGTGTTAGAAACTACCAGTGATCTCTTTCCACTGCGCTGCTGTCCTCTTCGACCTTGACGGTGTTCTCGTGGATTCTACTCAATCGGTCGAACGTCAATGGCGTGCTTGGGCCCGTGAGCATGGAATTGACGGCGACACGGTAATGGCAATCGGACACGGGGTCCGCTCCCGAGAAATCATTAAGATGGTTGCTCCGCATCTTGATCCGGAAGTTGAGGCGCGGAAACTCGAGGCACGCGAAGGCGCCGATCAGGATGGAGTGAGCGTGATGCCTGGCGCTCTTGAACTGCTCCGCTCGATCCCGGAGGAATGTTGGTGCGTTGTTACTTCCGGGACACGCCATCTTGCAACTGCGCGATTACTTCTCGCAGGAATTCCAGTCCCGAGAATCATGGTCGCGGCGGAGGATGTTTCGAAAGGAAAGCCTCATCCCGAACCCTATCTGAAGGGTGCTGAACTGATTGGCGCAAGGCCGATCGATTGCCTGGTAATCGAAGACGCCCCGGCTGGAATTCAATCTGCCCATGCGGGTGCGATGAAGGCAGTTGCCCTGACCAGCACATATCCTGACACTGCTTTGACCGAGGCGGATGCGATCATTCGCAGCCTCGATCAGATTCGTGTGATGGTGGAAGGCGCTCGGAAAATAAGGCTGGAAATCGCTAGTTCAGGCGGATGTTAACGCCTCACCGAAGCCAATCTTCCAATTCAATCCCACGGTCGGTTTTTTCATCTCGGTATTTCACAATCACAGGCGTATACAGGGAGATTCCCAATTCCGCGGCCGCACCCTTCTTGACCGCGCGTGAACCGGGCACGACCACAGCGCCTTCGGGAACCTCGAGCGGACAGTCAGGCGTGGCGCGATAAACCTCGTTGCGCACCAGGTCATAGAGTGGAGTAGACCGCGTCAAAATCGTTCCCGCACCCAACACCGCTCTCGCGCGAACCACTGTTCCCTCGTAAACCCCGCAGTTTCCGCCGATCAGGACGTCATCTTCAATAATGACGGGTGCGGCATTTACCGGTTCAAGCACCCCCCCAATCTGTGCCGCCGCACTTAAATGCACACGCTTACCAACCTGCGCGCATGAACCAACCAAAGCATGAGAATCGATCATCGATCCCTCGTCCACATACGCGCCCACGTTGATGAACATCGGCGGCATACAGATCACCGAAGCGGCCACATGCGCTCCCAACCGCACTGACGAACCACCTGGAACCATACGTACGCGATCCGCCAACGAAAATTGCCGCGCGGGAAAGGTATCTTTATCCACGAATGTCAGAGCGCCGGCACCGGTCTCCAGCAATTCTCCGAGCCGAAACCCAAGCAGGATGCCATGTTTCACCCATGTGTTAACTATCCAGCGCCCCTCAACCTTCTCCGCGGCGCGGATCGTTCCCTGCGTCAGCGCGTCACGGAACTGAAGAAAAGTTGGACGCGCTTCCGGATTATGCTCGACCTCGCCCAGCGCGGCCAGCCGCTCGATGGATGCTTTTAGGGATTGCATGGAGAAAAAATTGCCGATCGCTGATTGCTGATTATGAAACAAATTCGATCATGTCCTTTAATCCGCAATCAGCAATTATCAACTGCTTTTTCAAACGCACTTGCATTCGCTGCGAATTAACACTCCTGTCATCTCGTGCGCTACCTCGCGTCCTTGCACCAACGTTGCGTAGGGTCCGTGCCAGCGAGAATGGTTTGCGTCATGCCCAGTCGGCCGCCCTTTCCCCTGATTGCATTGCCCGCACGATCCACGGTGCAATACGATCTTTCTGGGACCGGCCGCCCAGTTTTCATAAATGTAAAACTCCGCCGCTTGCCCCGAAGCAGCCGCCGGCTNNTCGTAAATATAAAACTCAGCGGCAGCAGGCGGCGGAGTTGCGGACCGGGCGATCAATCCGGCGTCGGTCGCAATCTTCTGAAGTTTTGACCGTGTGTCGCGCCGCATCGGCAACAACGGCAAACGGTAATTCTCTTCGATCCGTCCCATCATGGCTAACACCGCCTTCACCGGCAAGGGACTCGATTCGATGAAGTTAGCCTGCATCAACGCGAGATATTTGCGGTGAATGCTTCGTGCCGCAGCCCAGTCGTTGTTCAGAGCAGCACGAGTCATACCCGCCATTTCTCGCGGAATCTCGTTCGACGCCACGGAAATTACGCCAACTCCACCGAGTGCGATCACCGGTAATGTTACGGAATCATCTCCTGAGAAAACTAAGAACGCCTCTGGAACCGCGTTGATGGCCTCAGCAATCTGAGTCATGTTGCCGCTTGCCTCTTTCACGCCAACGATGTTTGGGATCTCCGACAGGCGTGCCAGCGTTGCAGGTTCCAGGTTTGCTCCTGTACGACCGGGCACGTTGTACAGGATTACCGGCTTGTCGCTCACTGCTTCCGCGATTGCCTTGAAATGCTGATATTGACCTTCTTGCGTAGGCTTGTTGTAGTAAGGGGATGCAGTCAGAATTACATCGACGCCCTGCCGTGCCGCAACTTCTTTCGCCTTTTCAACCGCATCGCGGGTCGAGTTGGAGGTCGCTCCAGCCATAATCGGCACGCGCCCGCCGGCCACCTCAATTGTCGTATCGATAACCCGCAACCATTCATCGTGCGTGAGCGTCGGCGTCTCGCCTGTGGTCCCACAGGGAACTAGAAAATCGATGCCCGACTCGATTTGCCACGCCACCAGATTCCGAAGCGCAGGCTCGTCGATAGAACCATCTTGATGAAAGGGAGTGACCAGCGCTGTGCCGCAGCCGCGAAGTTCCATATTTATAAGATAACGCGAATGGGCGTGTGTGGGAACGTCCGCCGCACTATAACTGGCGCCAAATGTCTTTGAAATCGTAGAAGCCTTTTTTGCCGGCGAGCCATTCTGCAGCGCGCACCGCTCCCTCGGCGAAACCCTGGCGAGATTTGGCGTCATGGCACAAATAGATCTTGTCCGCGGCGGAATCGAACACAACTTCGTGCATGCCTACTACATCGCCCTCGCGAAAAGAAGTAATTTCTAAGTGAGCCTGCTCTTGATTATCGCTCGACTCTGGGTNNTTACCGCTCGACTCGCGGATTACGTTCTGGATGGCGATGGCCGTGCCGGAGGGCGCATCCCTCTTATGTATGTGATGCCGTTCGAAGATCTGCCCGGAGTACCCTTGCCGCAGCGCGCCAGCTGCGGCTTGTGCGACATCAAGAAACAGGTTCACTCCAATCGAGAAGTTCGCTGCGTATAGTAATCCGCTTCCCCTCCTCTCGACTAACTGCCTGACTCGATCGATCTCGCCATACCATCCCGTCGTGCCCACGACGATGTTCTTGCCCGCTTTGACGCATGCTTCGATGTGCTCAATAACGCAGGAGGGCGTGGTGAAATCGATCACAATATCAATCCCGTCCAGCTTTTCTGCGGTAAGCGCGGAGCCACCTGAGTTCATCGCTGCACCGATATCTTCAACCGTGTGTCCACGATGACGCGCAACTTCCGCCACTATCGATCCAGTCTTGCCACGGCCGAGCAAAAGGAGGTTCAAGGTCATAGCCTCAAAAGCGGTCGAACTGCTGACGCAAGGATCGAAGAACTCTAGGCAAATACGGCTGGATCCAGATCCTGAAAAAATGTCTTGTGCAGGCGCTGGATCACCTCTGGCACTTCGTCTTCTTCAATCACAAACGTCAGGTTAATCTCAGATGCTCCCTGCGAAATCATGCGGATCTTTTTATCGGCCAACTCTCCAAAGACCAGCGCCGCCACTCCCGGCTTGTCCCGCAGGCTCTCACCTACAAGGCATACAATCGCTTTCCGTCCCTCATATTTCACGTCTGCCAGCTTCGCCAGATCCGCGGCCAGAGCGGGTATGGCCTGATTCGAATCGACAGTGAGCGAAACGCTCACTTCCGACGTGGAAACCACGTCGACCGCCACCTTGTGCCGGTCAAAAGCTTCAAAAATTGCCCGCAGAAACCCGTGGGCCAGCAGCATGCGCGGCGCTGCTACATCCACGATGGTGATGCGCTTCTTTGCGGCAATTGCTTTGAAGATATTCTTTACCTGCGGCGCCCGGGTGGTGATCTTCGTCCCCTCGCAGGTGGGATTCAGCGAATTGAGAACGTACACCGGAATATTTTTATGGATGGCGGGCAGTACCGTCGCCGGGTGCAAAACTTTCGCTCCAAAGTATGCCAGTTCGGCCGCCTCGTCGAAGCTGATGACCTTGATGCGCCGTGCATCGGGACAAATACGAGGGTCGGTGGTGAGGATTCCATCCACATCGGTCCATATGTCAATTCGTTCTGCGTCGAGCGCCGCGCCGACAATTGCCGCCGAAAAATCGGAGCCGCCCCGGCCAATCGTGGTTGTGATGCCCGCCTTGTTAGCTCCCACGAAACCACCCATCACGGGAACCTTCCCTTTGTCGATCAGCGGTTCCACAACCTGTTCCAGGCGCTCGGCAGTTTCTTCAAGTTGCGGCACTGCTTGCATGTAGCTACTGTCGGTTACCATCACATCGCGCGCATCCACATGCGCGCTGTCGATCCCCAGTGCCGTAAAAGCCGCGGCAACAATCTTGCTGGAAAGGATCTCACCAAATGAGGCGACGTTGTCGGTAGTGCGCGGCGTCACTTCTCCAACTGCGGAAATACCGCGCAGCAATTCGTCTAAGGATTCGAAATCCGCGCCCAGTTCTGAATGGAAATCGGTAAACAGCGCCGTGCCCAGCAGTTCGCTGGCTGTTTCGTAGTGGCGTTCCTGCAAGGCGCGGCACAGCTTAAGCGCAGTCTTGCGTTCACCGGCCCCAGCCGCGCGCGCCATCGTTAGCAGTGTGTCGGTCACCCTTGCCATGGCGCTGACCACAACCACCGGACGCTGCTGCAATCGCTCTTTGACAATCGCCGCGACGCGCCGAATGGCTTTGGCATCTTCCACCGAAGTACCGCCGAACTTCATCACGATCATCGGCGCAACTTCCTGCTGGAGGAATTCCAATTATGGAAGTGTGACTGGGATATCAATCGAGGTAGCCTGTTGCCTTTAGCAGTTCCGCGTTCAGCACTGCTGCGCCGGCTGCTCCGCGAATGGTGTTATGCGACAGTACGGTGAACTTCCAATCCAACACGCCACAGGGCCGCAATCGACCTACAACAGTAGTCATGCCAGCGCCCATGTCGATATCGAAACGCGGTTGCGGGCGGTCATTCGCCTCCAGGTAAACGACCGGACGCTCAGGGGCGCTAGGCAGCTTTAATCTCTGAGGCTCGCCCCGGAAATCATTCCACGCCGCAATGATCTCTTGTGGCTCAGTCTTCGTTTTCAAACGAACCGAGATCGATTCCGTGTGCCCATCTTCCACCGCAACCCGGTTGCACTGGGCGCTCATGGCGAATTGCGCGGGAATCACTCTGGTTCCATTCATCGTCCCCAGCAGTTTCTGGGTTTCTTCCTGCATCTTTTCTTCTTCGTTGCGGATGTACGGAATCACATTGCCCAGAATATCGAGCGATGCCACGCCCGGATATCCTGCGCCACTGACGGCCTGCATGGTAACAGCCATCACAGCGTCAAGCCCGAACCGCGCCTGCAACGGCGCCAGAGCCAGCACCAGCCCGATTGCCGAACAATTCGGATTCGTTACCACGTAACCGCCCGACTTTTTTCTCCATCCCTGGCCATCCACCAGATGGATGTGTTCAGGGTTTACCTCAGGAATCACCAGCGGTACATCGGACTGCATACGAAGGGCGCTGGAATTCGAAACCACGGCACAGCCTGCCTCAGCGAAGCGCGGTTCCATCTCCGCCGCAATCGACGCGTCGAGCGCCGCAAAAATTACTTTCGGTGCGCCCTCGGGAGCAGCCGGCGAAACTTTCATTTTGGCCACGTTCGCCGGAATCGCCGACCTTAGCCGCCAGCGCACGGCTTCCGCATAAGTTTTACCCTCCGAACGGTCCGACGCAGCCAACCACGCCACCTCGAACCATGGATGGTGTTCGAGCATCTGAATAAATCTTTGTCCTACGACGCCGGTGGCGCCCAAAATTCCAATAGATATTTTGCTGCTCATAATCGAAGGATCGCCATTCAAAGACATCATTCAATAGAAACGGGGGATGCACCTGATTTTACAACAGACGATTGATCTCATATTTGTCGAAGGTAACTGCAGGATTGGGGCCAGAACCTCGCGGAGAATCCAAAGAAATGACGCGATGCCCCCAAACACCAATATTATTTTTTCATTCCCACTTGCGAACCCATTACGTACTCGTCAAGCGGCCCAAATTTTCTCTTCTCCGCATACAATCGCCAGCGCCGGAACACGATGCGCAAACTTGCCATGACTGGAATCGAAAGAAAAATTCCCAGAATACCCGCGATTTCGCCTCCAGCCATGACTCCAAAAATCGCTGCCAGGGGATGCAGTTCCATGCTATGCCCCATGATTCGCGGAGAGGTTACATAATCCTGAACCAGACGCCAGCAACCGATAAAGACGATCAAGGCCACCCAATGCGGAAAGCTCATCAATAAGGCTACGGAAATAATGACCACGGCCGCCACCAGCGGGCCAACCACTGGAATAAATTCGAGCAATCCGCCCAGAGTGCACAGAACGAAAGAGTAGGGCACGCGCATAAAACTAAGCACGATCCCGTAGACCACCAAAGTAAGAGCGGCAAGGATAAGCTGCGCTCGAATGAAATGCGCGAGCATCTGGTTCAGATCGTTCAGCACGCCCTGGAGGAGTTCGCGCTGCGGCCTTGACTGCACCAGATCCAGAAGAACTTGGCTGAAAGCGCGCCCATCCTTCAGGAAGAAAATGGATAACAGCGGAACGATCACCAAAAGCCATGCCTGTTTCGCTACGTCCGCCACGCGCAATCCAACGTCCTGAGCAAATGTTGTGATTTCACTGCTGTGGCTCGCAATGTAATCGCGAAGCAGGTTCACCNNGTTCCATCCATGCTGTTCGCCCAGCGTCTCCGCAATCTGCCCAGAGCTCAACTGTGCCAATGCAGGTAAAGACTGGCCCAGTCGTGCACCTTCCCGACCGATTCGAGGTCCCATGGAGACGAACAACAGAGCGATAAGACCAAGCAACAAAACGTAGATCACGACAATGGCCCGACCCCTGCCCCGCAAAAGTCTTTCCAGATACGACACGAGCGGGCTCATCAGGTAAGCGAAGAATATGGCAAACAGGAAGGCGATCAGCGTTGCTCGCGCCACATACAGAAACCCCAGCCCTAGCGCAAACAGGAGCACCGTGGTGAGCACTCGAGCCGTCCTTGCATCCGTTACCGGCAAACCGTTACTCCTGATCTACCAACCGAAACACTTCAAACCAAATTCCACAGAGACTCAACTGATTAGTCTCGCACGACCTCCGTGTTATCTTCCGGAATGTCGACCCGAATCAACTTGAACTGATCTTTTACGTCTACCCACAGAACCCAGTTCAAAGCATCGCCCTTCAGATTTAATCTCAACAACTCGCGTTCAGCCCCGTGGACTTCGATTTTTCCCATTCCTGCCAATTCAATCCGTACTCGCAGGGAAGTTCTATCTTGCGGGACGAGGACGCCGAACTCGGCAGGTGCCTGCTGACACTTTAGGTTGCCGCCGTCGGTATGACAGTTGCTCGCAAGATATCTCCATGCCAACACTTCACGATGGATAAAGAAGTTGTTATCCAGGATTGTCGAAGTATTCGGCATAAGAAACGGTTGCTCAGCCGGCTTCGCCGACCCCGCCACCCAAATTTTTTCCAGCAGGAATTCGTCTTTTGGCGTCACCACCAGCGACCCGCTGCTGTCGTTCCATTCGTAACGGACCAACTCCCCGCTACCTGTTATCTGCAATTCCGACTTCTGATTGATGGTGCCCGTATTGCCCGGGTCCTGCAGCCGCGACTTCACCACGCTATTGTCGTTCTCCTGCTGAACGCTGAAGCTCTCTGTCATTATCCGCTGACCCTTGACGATTACAGCGAAAGAGCCAGAATCGATGTCTCGCTTGCCCTTTGTAACGTCTTTCTTATCGCCTGCCCAACATGCGACCGCGCAGGCGAACACTATCGAGATCAAAACCGCAACCTTCCCACACCGTTTTCCCATGAGCAGATGCACTATGAATCTCCTTGGAACTTTGTTAACAGTACTCATCCTTCAAGCGCAATAGTTGAATCAGCTCCGCCGCAATCTCGTCGACGGCTTTTCCGGTGGTTTCATGTCTGAATGATGCCTTCAGGTATTCCGGCCGCCGGGTTTCATATAACCCCGCAAAGTCCCCTCGGCTTCCCAGCATTGGGCGCTGAATCTCCTGGGCTTCGGCCTGCCGCGTACAGCGTAGCCAAAGTTCGTCGACCCCGGCATCCAGAAAAACTGTTTCAAGTTTGGCGCTCTCGATTAATTTCCTCGTAGCTTCGTGGGCAAAAGCCCCGCCACCCAAAGCGATTATCTTGTCTTGGCCGTCAACTTCTTCCAACAATTCCTGTAGCGCCCCACATTCCGCACGACGGAAATAAGCTTCTCCGCATTCTCCAAAAATCTCGGCTACGGTCCTCAATTCACGCCGCTCGACCCTTATATCCAGATCTTCGAACGTCCACGCTAGTCGTTCAGCCATAGCCCGGCCCACGCTGCTCTTGCCCGCGCCCATAAAACCCACCAGGATGACACTGCATTTCCGTGACACACCACCGGTCATATCGGGCTCGTGCGGATCGTTCTTGAAAAGATCCGTGCCAAAAGGAACGTTACGCTCTCCCGCGATTGCCCGTCCTTGAAACGGTCTCGCCGAGGTCTTTTTTATTGTGATTGTTTCTGCGTGCGTTTTCTGAGATGGATTTTACCACTGAAGGTTCGCAACACTACCGTGGATGACATGGCAACTCGCCCCATCGTACCCGCGAAGGCACGTCCCTTGTCGAGCGTAAAAGACGTGTGCGTCTTCGGCTGAAGCGGAATATCGTCCTGCACCTCGCCGCGCACCGAGCGGGCGCTCACGTCGGCGGAGGTCCACTCCGGAATGGTTGCTTCAATGTCGCCGCTGTGGCTGGTCAGCCGGTATTCGCCACTATTTCCAAAGTCGCCAATATAATTAATTCTGCCGCTGGTCGAAACCACTTGCACCAGCGAGCCGTTCACACTGGTCAGCGTAACGGCCCCACTCAGCGAATCCACTTCAACGTGGCCATTCTTGATGTTGTCCAGGTTGACCGCGCCGTTCATCGTCTTGACGTGGACATGCGCATCGGAAATGTCGCGGACGTCGACATCCGCCCCTGGACCCTCCAGGCTCACATCTCCATGCAGTTTCTCAGCATGGAGCGATCCCGTGTTCGAGTGCAGAGTTACGCTGGCGTCCGCCGGAACCAGAATTTCATAATCCACGCGGCCAGACTCGACATCTGCTCCCGCCAGAAGATGCGATTGAATGTCCACCCGGTTCCCACTTTGATTGTTATCGACCTCAACCTTGTCCGAATGCAGAATCGCATACACCTGCACACTGCCGTTCGGCGAAGGTTTTACCGAAATGGATCCATACGGATTGATCACCGAAATCCCCGCATGCGGCCCTACGGCAAAATGAAATTCCTTCTTGCTTTGCGCGACCACCGTACCCGCCATGATGACGGTGACCGTTACCCACTTGGCCGTAGTTCTACTCCACATATCGAACTCTCCCAGGCTTGACTGCCGGACGCGCGGATTCGTGAGCAATTCCAACATTATTGTTGCAGCGGATGATCCATCGCCATTTCGAATAACATCGACTTTTGCTGGTAGGCGTCCATCAACGACCGTCGTGCATCCTGGTCGTTTGGACTCTCTTTCACGGTATTTTCGGCATCCTGTATCGACTCATTCACCCGCTTGAGGTTCTCCTCATATTGGCTGCGCATCGCAGGCGGGTTATCGGCCACTTCCTGAATCAAATCCTCATCATTCAGTCCTGAGTAATTCGCAACCTGCGGCACCGCTTGCGGCACAATCACCGCCTCCTGGGTAGACCGGTTCGGCAATAATCCGCCGCGTTCTTGAAGGCCAATCAACAGCAAGACCATCGCCGCCGCTGGCACCAGCCACCGCGCTACTCCCCATCGCGCAGCAAAAGAGGAGGCTGCCCAGCCCCCGTTCGCCAGTTGAGGCCGAATCAGTCCTTCCTGCCGCAATGCGATTTCAATAGAATTCCAAACTCTAGGGCTCGGCTCATCGCTGGCTTGCAGCTGGCTAGCCGTCGAAACAATCAGATTCAACTCTTCCAGCAATTCCGAACAGGCCGGGCAGGTTCGCAGATGCGTGCTCTGCTCCCGACTGCTACCGTCTTCCACATCCGCCAAGCTCTGCTGCAGCTCAACGCAATTCATACGGCCTCTCCCCAAGTCTACTGCCCCATCGCCCTTTTACCGCAGTCTTAACGCCCCTGCCGAGGTTACCAAGGGTCCTCGGCGTCTTTCCAGCATTTTCGCTCGCTTCAAGATTTCCCGGCTTTTTCGGCTCGATTCATCTTGAGCAGGTCTCTCAACTTCATGCGCGCTTTGTGTAACTGGGACTTGCTATTGCCGATCGAACATCCTACCAACCGCGCAATCTCATTGTGCTCGTAACCTTCCACATCGTGAAGCACAAAGATCGTCCGGTAACCAGGGGGCAGGTCGTTTACCGCCCGCTGCAATTGCAGCCGATCAATCGACCCCGATAAAGCAATGTCGTCCGCCCCAAAATCTTTCCGCGGCGAATCATCCTCAGCCGCCTGCGTGGTCTCCTCCAGAGAAACCACGGGAAGGCTCTTCTTCCGCAAATGCATCAACACGACATTTACCGCCAACCGATGTAACCACGTCGAGAAAGCTGACTCTCCCCGGAACGTTCCAATCTTTCGATAGAGCTGCAGAAATGCTTCCTGCGCTAAATCCTCCGCCTCGGCAGTATTCGCCGTCATCCGCAAACAGAGCGAATACACACGCCTCTTGTGCTTGTCATAGAGCACCTGAAACGCTTCCGCGTCACCCTGCTTGGCTCGTTCAATTGCTTCGGCCTCACTGAGTTCGGTGCTGGATTTCTTTTGGGGCTCGGTCAAATTGGCTTTTCCGGCCGCACTCATATCGGATGCGGCATAAGTCGCTTGCGTTGTATTGTTTGCGTGCTCTCGAACAAAGTGCTCTGGCCTCCGGGGTTCCACAATATCAGAGTATTTCTACAGAAGTGCGGAGCCGTCGAACGCGCTTTCTTTCCCATCCATTCGCAGCGAGAAATCCTTTGCATGCTTGGGCTTGGATGCAAACTTTGCATCCACTTGTAACCCTGGATGCGCAGAAGAGTAGCGATTATGCGGAAAACTGTATTTTTCGTGAAGGTTGTCAGGCCGCACTGCGGGTCGTGGTAATCGTCTCCAGTCCATGGCCGTGTGGACCCAACTCTCGTTGTCTTAACAGAAACGCAAATACCACCCCGAGAATCCCAAGGACGGAGAAAATCCACATTCCCAAACGGTAGCCCGCCGGGTTGGACGCATCCGCATGGCTATAACTATTCGCCCATCCCACCAGCAGATTCAATCCGAATAACCCAATATTCTGGATCATCGTCATCAGGCCATACGCCGTCCCCAGCTTCGCCCCATCCACGATGTAGGCCACCGACGGCCACATCACCGCCGGGATCAGCGAAAACGCTACCCCCATCATCGCCATTGGCACATACAAGTTAATATGCGTATACCCCATCATCAAATACACCGGAATCAGCAGCATGGACCCAAACATCATCAGCAGCGCCCGTTTCCCCACGCGATCCACCCATAACCCAAACAGCGGCGTCGCAATCATGGCGAACAACGTCAACATGCTGGATAAAAATCCGCCAAACTCCCGCGAAGTTCCGTGGGCCTCCATGAAAAACTTCACCGCGAAAGTCTGGAACGGAAAGATGGCCGAGTAAAAAACGATGCATAAAGCAACAATCAGCCAATAACTCACCCCAAATTTCCACAAGTCCGCGAACACAACCTTATCGGTCGAAACTTTCCCCAAGCTGTAATTCTTTTCCGCCCACACTTCCATGAACCAATAAACGATCGCCCCCACCAAACTAAGCGCGGCGAAGCCCAAGGCAATCAAAAATGGATCTCTCCAGTGCGCGTATGCCGCGCGAGCCCAGGTTGGCGAATTCAGCGCCGCAAACGTTCCCAGTCGGGACGCTGTCAAGTTCAATCCAAAGGCAAAGCTCAACTCCTTCCCTTTAAACCACCGTGCCAATGCCGTGACCACGGCTACATTCAGCGACTCCGCGCCCATCCCAAAAATCAGCCTGCCGGTTGCCATCACCGACAGATGGGAGGATGCAGCCGTAATCGCCGGTCCAATCACGCTCAACACACCGAAAATCATCAGCGCCTTCCGCAAACCAATGCGATCGATGATGACCCCGCCGATCAGCACCGTAAAAATGTTCGGGAAGCTATAGATGGCCTGCAAAAATCCGATGTCGAGATCGGTAAACCCAAGCTGCTGCTTGAGTACGTCGGCCAGGGGACTCAGCGCGTCATACGCGTAATAGCTGCCAAACATCGCCAGGCTGACAAATACCAGCACTAGCCATCGGTACAACCGGCTCGGTTCAGGACGCACTGTCTCCGTCATCACACCCTATTTTCGTGATTTAGATTGAATTCAGAAAATAACGCGCAGGAAGATTAGCACGAAACCGGCGGGCACCGCCGTCTGGTGTGGAGCGGACCCGTGTGGAGCGGACACTCTTGTCCGCTGCCTTTGATCTTGCCCTTGCCTTGCAAGATTCGACTTACCCTTTTTTAGCCGCTCTCTTCGCCGCCTTCAACGGATCGACCGTAGCCGANNATGCCGTCGATGGTGCAGCCTGCTGGCGTGGTGACGGAGTCTTTCAGTTGCGCCGGATGGTCGCCCGTTTCCAAAACCATCTTCGCCGATCCCATTGTCATCTGCGCGGCAAGCAGCGTCGCCACGTCACGCGGCAGTCCGACCTTCACTCCGGCTTCCGCCAATGATTCCAAAATAATATAGATAAATGCCGGTCCGCTGGCGGAAAGCCCGGTCACCGCGTCCATGTGTTTTTCGTCCACTACAACGGTTCTCCCCATTACGCTGAATAGCGAGCAGGCCAGTGCAATTTCTTCGGAGGAAACGTAGCGCCCCTTGCACAAGCCGGTCATTCCCACTCCCACAGCACAAGGAGTATTGGGCATGGCGCGGACAACGGCGGTCTTGGTTCCCAGCACGCTTTCGATCTGGCCGGTAGAAACCGACGCAGCCACCGAGATTAAGAGAGCGCCGGGCGCGACATGAGCCCGAATTTCTTCCATTACTTCGTCAACTGTCTGTGGCTTTACGCAGATAAAAATGATGTCCGCGCCTTCTACGGCCTTGGCATTATCCGTACTGACCTCGATGCCAAGTTTTTCGGACAATCCCGATACTCGATCGGCGTGCCGCACTGTAGCCCGCACCAGCCGCTTCGAAAGCAACCCTTCCCGAGTCATGGCCTGCACGAGCATGCCTCCGAGCTTGCCCGCGCCCAGGACAGCGACCTTCTTGTTGGAGACCTCAATCTTCGTAGAACCTACCGACATCGTCTATTCCTCTCACTGTCTAAATGATTATGTTTAATAATTATGTCTAAATGATTCGAGTCGTTAGAGCGGATCGTTCGATCCAGCAGCATTGGATATTAGCAGGATTACCCCGTGCCACAGAAAAGCCTTCAGCCCCTGCCCAGGAATCACTAACGCACCCCTCTGTCTTCGGCGGGTAGCGTTTTTGGGTGGCGCAGCGGTTCACCGCTGCGATAAGGCGCTTTGAAAGGGCGCGGCTTTAGCCGCGCCGTATGCTGCGCTATTTGTTTTTCCTTCCCATCCACTTCCACGCCGTCGTCACGATCTCATCCAAAGACCGCTTCGCCTTCCACCCCAATACTTTCCCAGCCAGGCTTGCATCCGCCACCAGCGCCGGCGGATCGCCCGGTCGCCGCGCCGCCATCCGTGTAGGGACTTTCTTCCCGGTCACTTGCTCAACTTGCTTGAGAACTTCTTTTACCGAATAGCCTTGTCCGGTTCCCAGATTCACCGCAACTGAATCCGCGCCATTCGAGAGCCGCTCCAAAGCCGTAATATGCGCGTCCGCCAGGTCGTTCACATGGATGTAATCCCGAACGCAGGTTCCATCCGCCGTCGGATAGTCGTCGCCGAAGATCTCAAGCTCCGGACGCGCGCCGGTGGCGGCTTGCATGGCCAACGGAATCAGATGGCTCTCCGGATCGTGCATCTCTCCGATCTCTCCACTCTCATCCGCCCCCGCAGCGTTAAAGTATCGCAAGGTGGTGTATCTTAAGCCGTACGCGCGGTCGTAAGCCTCCAGCGCATTCTCGAAAAAAAGCTTCGACGTCCCATACGGATTCACCGGCTGCCGCGGAGTCTGTTCCCGGATGGGTATTTTTTCCGGTACACCGTACACCGCGCACGTGGAAGAAAAGATCAACCGCCGCACGTCGCAGTCGACGCAGGCATTCAGAAGAACCAGGCCTGCTTCTACATTATTGCGAAAATATTTTCGCGGATCCTTCACCGACTCGCCAACATAAGCGAGCGCCGCGAAGTGCATCACCGAATCCACACGCCGCAACGCGGCGGAAAGCGCGGCTACATCCGCAACATCTGCCCGCACCAGCTCAAAGCCCGCCGCTAAGCTGGCGTGTCCAGTGGATAAATTGTCGTAAATCACCACCTCGTGCCCGCGCCGCCGCAACGCCCGCGCCGTGTGGCTTCCAATGTAGCCCGCCCCGCCAATCACCAGAACCCTCAATCAATCCCTCCGACTGTCCCGCCAATCCTCGCCAGACTTTACAGTGTAACGGCTGTGCCGCTTTTCGTTGCAAAACCGCAGATCTGAACTCCAGAACAAAGATCTTAGAATCAATTCTCAGAGACGGCCGCGGGCCCAATTGCACGTACCAATGAAAGTACACACCCCCCTCTGTCAAGTCCACTTTAGACCCTGCGTTTTCCTCAGAAAATACCCTCGAAAGTAGGCACTTTTTCCACAGGGTAAACCGTTGATTCTATTCATTCGTTAAAATGGCCGCCTATAGGATCAATCACTTACAAGGATTTTTTCTGTACGATTCGCAGTGTTCCACGTGGAACGTAGCAGCGATTNNGCCAAACCTCTTCGCTAAAAGTCGTTCTTCTTTTCGAATTCGATCCTGAATGAACACAATCGCCAGCAACAAAATTGGCAACGCCAACACGCTCTTGAACACCAACGCCATTCCAGAAGTCCCAATCGCCAGACTCAGGTAAAGCGGATGGCGCAGCCGCCGATAAATTCCTTCGCGCACCAGGCGATGCCCCGGTTGCAACGTGACATATGCGCTGAACCACGGCCCCAACGCCCTCAATGCCAGCNNAGCAAAATCTTTCGCCGATCCGCGAAGGGCAGGAACCATAGCAAGGCTAGCGACAAAAGCAGCAGCACCACAAGTTCAAGCTTCTGCCACCCAACTGCAGTCACGCCTTTTCGCGAGGGATTAAGATCCAACCGCATCGCAATCGTCGTTACAGCTGCCGCAAAGATCATTGCTGTGAACCCCGCACGGGCGGGGTTTGCGAACCAGTCGCCCACGTCGTTCAATCCCCAGCCCAGAAGTAAGAGAAAGATGCACGGCGCAAGTTGCACTGCCAGCATCCAAGCAGATCGGAACATAAACAATCGCCTCGCCAGATCCTTATGGAGCTACGATGATAAATACCTCGCGTGTAGGCTGTGTTATTCATCCCGAAATAAAAGCCGCGATCGGTCATGGATGCCTGGTGGCGCTTTTCCTGCTGCCTTTTCGATGGATGGTGATTTCTTTCACTGCACTTGGAAGCGCTTGGAGTAAGTGGAAGATATAACCTGCGGCTTTGTCCGTTCTGCGCTCGCCCGTCGTTGTTATAGACGAATGACACCGAAGACATACAACGAACTCGACTCCTGCCGATTATGTCCTTGGAGCCCGGTTTGCAGTTATTCTGTTGACGCGGCCTTTACCGGTACCGCAGGGAAACTTCATAAATTATGCCAAGACCGAAACCACTTGTCCTTATCATCCTCGACGGCTGGGGAT
>PLUJ01000071.1:0-199 GCA_003165455.1 Acidobacteriaceae bacterium
TCTTCCGCCACAAAGATGTCGCTCACGCGGAAGAGCAACTGGCGAGCGTGAAGGATGCGCCGGGCAAGAAGCTGCTGATTACCGATGGTGTGTTTTCCATGGATGGCGATATTGGTCCTCTGCCGGGACTATGCGAGGCGGCGGAAAAGTATGGCGCCATTATGATGGTCGACGATGCGCATGCATCGGGTGTTTTAGC
>PLUJ01000071.1:238-3249 GCA_003165455.1 Acidobacteriaceae bacterium
CGCGCGATCTGATCGATTTTCTTTATCACCGAGCACGGCCCTTCTTATTTTCCACCTCGCATCCGCCGTCAGTGGCGGCGACATGTATTGCGGCGTTCGATGTGCTGCAGAATGAACCGGAGCGCATGGAGAAACTTTGGGAGAATACGCGCTTCTGGAAAAAAGAACNNTTCTCCCGTGAACTTTTCAAAGACGGTGTGCTTGGCACCGGTATCGCATTTCCCACAGTACCGGAGGGTAAAGCACGCATCCGCACCATCGTGACGGCGACCCATACGAAGGAAGAGTTGGAGCGAGCGTTGGAAGTTCTGGGGCGCGTCGGGAAGAAGATGGGAATTTTGGGATGATGAGCGTTCCGTAGGTTTATCGAAAATACCCGATTCCATTCTGATCGCTGTTCGCGATCCCTACGGGACGATGATGCGGCTGGGAGCATCCTCAGGCGAGAGGATGGATGGCGGTTTTTCTGGAAACTGCGCGTAGAGAAAGTCGATAAAGGCGCGGGATTTGGGGCGTCCGGAGGTGCGGCCGTGGGCCAGCCGAACGAGAAATACGAGCGCCTTAAGAATGTCGGCATCGCGCAAACGCGTATATCCTAATTGCTTCTGTTCAGCTTCGCGATAGTGACGAGCCATCTCCTCGACTTGCGCGGCGACCGCACGCTGCGATGGGACGGTCAGCGGTTCTTCGTAGTGCAAGCCAGAGGTCAGTTCCCGTTGGCAGTTGGTACACATCGCTGAAAGCGCGGCGATTAAGTCGCGATCATTCACCGAGCGGTCCGCACTTGCTGCTTTCGAGAGAGCGTAACTCAGCCCCATCAGCAAATGCTCATACTCGTAGGTGAACTGGTCGGAAATTTCAACCTGAAGGAATAAGGTGGCAGCATCGAAATCGCTCGCGGGGCGCGGCTTTTCATGCAAGCGTGCCTGCTGCAAGTAAGAACATTCACTGGGACAATCGAGGGTCACCTCGCGTTGCTCGCCGCAGCACTGAGGGCAAATGCGCCCGTGAATGGCGGGACAAAAACGCTTTTCCCTGCGAACATTGCAAATCGCGCACGTCAATCTCTCGTTCTCCTCTTCAACATTATGTCATTCCCCGAGGGTAAGCACGGACAGAAGCGACGAGGGGGACTGCTCCCGCAATACAACTTTTCGCCGCGACATTGCCCGTGATTAGACCAATTCGGGATGCATGGTAGCGGATAAGGTGCTAAAAATGGCCTTTTTTGTAGGTTACAGGTACGGAACCCGCGTAAAATAAGGGTGTTTTCCACAGGGCGCTGATATAAGATCGAGCCCGCTGGAATAAATTCAAGATTTTTCTCAGGAGGAACAATGGCAGCAGGTTTGACCAAGACCCAACTCGTACGTCACATGGCCGAGAAAGTCGAGCTTCCCAACAAAACAGTTGCTTTATTTTTTGAGCAGCTTGCCGACGTAGCAGTGAAAGAGACCAAGAAGAACGGAGTATTCGTAGTGCCCGGTTTGGGCCGACTGGTGAAGGCGCACCGCAAGGCGCGCGTNNGCCAAGGCCGCCAAGGACGCGATCGCTCCAAAAAAGCCGTAAGTTGTTGACTCAAGATTTATGTGGAGGCCGGCTGATGCCGGCTTTCTTTTTTTGCAGTTTTATTGCTCTCGTTTTATCTTCGACTCGCGACGTTGCATTGAATCTCCGCAGGCTGGTGTTTTCATCATGAACTGGATCGTCATTGGAGTCGGGGATATCGCCACTCGTCGAGTCATTCCCGCAATTCAATCCGAGCCGAGAAGTGGCCTGTATGGGCTGGTCACGCGCGATCCGGTGAAGGCCGCCGCTTTCGGCGTCCGCGTTTGGAAAGATCTGGGCGACGCTCTCCGGGATCCGGCAGTGGACGCGGTCTATGTGGCAACGCCTGTTTTCCTTCACGCTCCGCAGGCGATCGCGTCTCTTCGCGCGGGCAAGCACGTTCTATGCGAGAAGCCCATGTCGATGAACGAATCGGAATCCCGCTTGATGGTACAGGCAGCGAAGGAGTCGAACCGCACGCTGGGTGTGGCGTATTACCGGAGAACCTATCCCAAACTAAAGCGCGCCAAAGAACTGATGGCGAGTGGCGCCATCGGTCAGCCGGTGGTGGCCGAGCTTACCTCGCATGGATGGTTTGACGGAAAAGCTTCCGCGGGCAAAGAGCATGATCGTAGTTGGTTGCTCGATCCATCCAAGGCCGGAGGCGGTCCGCTATTCGATATTGCCTCGCACCGCATTGACGCGCTGAATTTTCTTTTTGGCCAACCGTTGCGCGTCGCTAGCCAACTTTCAAATGCACTCCACCATTACGCGGTTGAGGACAACGCTACGGTATTGATCGAGTATTCGGGCGGAGTACGCGCCGTCGTGGATGTGCGCTGGCATTCGAAAGTGGCCAGGGATGAGTGCCGGATTCGCGGTACGGAAGGCGAACTTGATTTGACTCCGCTGAATGGAGCGGAGCTGCGATATCCCGGGGGCAGTGAAAACCTTCCGCCACACGCCAACCTGCACTACCCGATCATCGAAAATTTTGTGAATTCAGTGTTGGACGGAGTTCCACCCATAGCCAGCGGAGCTTCCTCTTACTGGACGGACTGGGTTCTCGAGCAGGCGCAGCGACAGGAAAATTAAAAACACGCAACTCGGGCTAGCCTCCCAGCCCATCATTCGAAGCGTATTGCTCGAGTGATTCCAGTTCGCGGCTCAAATCCTCGACGCGCCACTCCAGCAGATTTCGAATGGAAAGAATGCCCAGCAGTTTGCCATTGTCATCGGCCACGGGAAGATGGCGGAAATGACGCTCCATCATGGTCATGAGTGCCTCGCCCGGTCCGGTGCGGCGCGTTGCCATCTCTACCAGGGTGGTCATGAGTTCGCGAACCGGGGTGGTTTTCGGATCGTTGCCCGTCAGGGCCATTTTGCGGAGGACATCGCGTTCGGTGAAAATTCCGGCGATGCGATATTCGGAGTCGACCACGGCAACCGCGCCTACGTGATGG
>PLUJ01000207.1 GCA_003165455.1 Acidobacteriaceae bacterium
CGCTCACCAAGTGGTATGAGGAACATGGACGGCACGAGATTTTCGCGGGCGGCAAGAAGGTGAAGATGGACGATGAGGTCCACTCACTCCTGCTGCGCGACGATCTGGTGACGAACGAACTGCAGCATGATCTGGATAATCTTGGCATCGCAAAGACAGCTCGCGAGGAAAAGAAGCGAGCGCGGGATGCGAAAGCAGCTTTGGCGGTCGACCATTCGGAGACACCGGTAGCTGGACATCGCGGGCCGCAGAAGAACGATGACGCTTACAACGCGCGCATGGCTTCGTTGTACCGCGAAGTGGTTCTGAAAGAAAAGCCGGCTGTGGCGGAGAATGGGTTTATTCCGCTGGGCGCGTTGATCAAGCCGAATGGCGGAATCGCTCCGGCTCCGAAGCCAGAAGTTGCGGAGCCAGTGGCGGGAGACTAGGGCTTCTGCTGTCGGGCTTCGGGCTTCAGNNTTTCTTTCTGCTGACACAGAAGTCAAAATCCTTACCACAGCGGGGGACACAGAGGGACGCAAGTTCTGGATATTCTTCTACGTTCCCCATCGTGGCGCCCGCCTCAGGCAGGAACTAGTTGACCGTTGCTGCCCCCTTCTTCGACGTGTAACTTCCTGTGGCAAGCAAAGGTCAAGATCTTCAAACACCAAGGGCACAGATGGTCACAGGGTAAATCTGTCGATCGGATCATTCAGGCAGGTGCCGAACGCGCCAGTTTCTAGTGAGGTAAATTGGCGAGAGGTTCCAATCCAGAGCAAGATAAGGTCAAATGCAAGATCACCGTCAAAGGCAGCGGGCAGGAGTGCCCGCTCCACATAGGCTTTAAGCGACATTTCAAGTGAAAGACTTTGCCCAATGTGGCGGGTAATTTGCATATATAAGAAGCCTTTGGCACAACCGCAATGAACCTTATGTCACCTAACTCTCGTGTCGCTGTGCGGGATGGGCGGCTGGGAGAATGGCGCGGGAAGTGCTGCTATCGCGGGAAAGAGTAAAGCCAAGGGTGGGAGACCTGAAGGTTCAACACTTGGCGGAACGACGGTCGGGCCATGGCAAGGATGAAGCGATTGATCGGGGTCGTTTCGGTGGGATTGGTCGCGACTTGCGCGACGGCATGGCGCTGCGACGGTCAGACAACTGATGGTCATGCAATTCCGGACGCGCCAGTGGCGCAGATTGCTGCTATAGCGCAGAAGTCTCTTGCTTTTGTCGGACAGGCGCATGGATTTTTCCTATCCGAGGCTTCGACCGACCAGAGGGCCAGAACCCGCGAAAATGAGTTTGCCTTCTCCGGCGAACCCGGCGGACAATCTGACATTTTTCGCAAATTGCTTTATCCAGCGACATCCAGGCCAGCGACTTATCATTCGTTGACGGATGGAAGTCTGATGGGCCGGGCTACGTATGCGGCATCACGCGTCATCGTGACGCGGGACGGTTCTGGCAAGGGTAGGCTCAACACATCGTACATTCTGCGGACATTGACTGCCGTGGCGGCGGACACCGCCTCCAAGCCGTATTGGAGACGCTCATTGACCGATCCGTTCAGCGATTTTGGATCGACGGTGGGCAACGACGCCGGCATGAGCCTGTGGCGTGAGTTTGGCCCAGGGGTTGAGCAACTCATGAAGAGTCGCACGCCCAGGTTCGTGTCCAAGGTAGAAGCAAGCATTCTTCGTAGGTGAATTGACTGGACGGGCGGCGCGTAAATCCCTCTGAACGACAAATCTAAACGAAAAACCGCATTAAACCTGACGCTGGTAAATCCTTCGATATAAAGCGCGTCCCTCGAATTCCAACAGCGCGCATCAAAGCCTCGGCGGCGAGATAGCCGCTGCGAACCGCTCCTTCCATGGTGGCGGGCCATCCGGTTGCGATCCAGTCGCCGGCGAGGAAGACGCGCGGCCATGCAGTGGTTTGCGATGGCCGGTAAGCGTCAAGGCCAGGGCGCGGCGAGTAGGTGGCATGGACTTCCTTAATGACCGCGGACTTTACAAGTTGCGCGTCACGGGCTGCGGGAAAGAATTCGCGGACCTCTTTCAGGGCGAGGTCGACGATCTCCCCGCGGGATCTATCAACGAGATTCTTTGAGGCGCTCACGACGAGTTCGATGTAACTTCCGCCCTCAGGGGCTAAAGCCCGGTTCTCAGTTTCGCTCGATACGGCACGACTGAAGTCGTGCCCTTCCCGATTATTATTCTCCCCAGCATTTCCCTCCTGATTTTTTTGGCCCCTGATTTTTTTCTCGAGGGAGTAGCCTTTCCGCGTGATCAGCAGGCGGGATTTGTGGAACATCCATTGGATGGTGCGGTCGAGGAGGACGGCGTGGTCGAGAGCGGTGATTTGGCGATCGAACCAGAGGTGGATGCCGGTGATGGGACAGGGTTCGAAGTGAGTAAGTTTTTCGCGTAGGGGCGCGGCTTCAGGAGTTTGCGGGAGGACGCGTTCGAGGCCGTCGAAGGGGAGAGCGAGAATGAGATAGTCGAACGTTTCTTCTGCCTCGCTCACGCGAATCCGCACTTGAGTTGATTCAGGGTAAAACGTTTCCAGCGAACTGCGGAAGCGAATTTCTCCGCCGCGGGCTCGAATGTAATCTCCGGCGCGATTGTAGAGGTCGGTCAGGGGAATGGTGGGAACGCCCATGTGGCGGGCGGCGGGGGACTTCATCGACTCGCGGACGACCTGCGCGGCGTAGGAAATCGAAATCAGATCGAGATCCTCGCTCAGGGCGCTGACCAGGATCGGCTTCCAGAAGCGTTCGATGGCATTTTGCGTTTGACCGTGGCGGTGACACCAATCGAGAAACGATTGGCCGGAGTCCGGCTGCGAAGTTAGCGTGAGGGCCGCGATGGCGCGGGAAATCACGAACTTGTCTTTCGCAGAGAGAAACGGAAAGCGCAGGAACGAGGGCGCGGTGTGCAGCGGCGCGGGCAGCGGAGAAGCGTGCATCACGCTGGTACGGCCGCCGGGCTCGATAAAAGTCATTTCATCGTACCAGCGGATTTTATCTTCTACGCCGATGCGGCGGTAGAACTCGACCAGGTTGGTGCAGACACGGAAGAGGACGTGCTGGCAGTTATCGACGACTTCGCCGGTGCCGGGATGCTCGTAGGAGGAAGCGCGTCCGCCGAGATAGGGGCGGCGCTCGAAGAGAGTGACGCGAAAGCCGGAATCGGCAAGCGCGCAGGCTGCGGCCAAGCCGGCGAGACCGCCTCCGGCGATGGCTACAGTGGGTTGGGTGGGATTCTGGCTCATGATTCTGGCTGACGAATGAAGGGCCATCTAGAAGTGGTCTCGCAAATGTTCCCAGAAGGAGCGTATAACCCCAGGGGCTAAAGCCCTTATATTATTGCTTTACGCGGCACTGAAGCGCCGCTCTTCCACGGTGGCGCAGACAGAAAAGCAGATTCCTCCACTTCGCCGTCGCTG
>PLUJ01000103.1:0-3327 GCA_003165455.1 Acidobacteriaceae bacterium
CGGTTTAGCGGCGGATCCGAAAGCGGCAGCCAGCTTGCCTTCAAATTCCCCTCAACTTGCGTCCGATCCCGGAAACCTCGGCGACCTTGGAAGATTTTCTTTCGGCGGAAAAACGATCGACTTCGGTGTGCTTGAACTTCGTACTGCCAGCAATGTGATTCACCTCACCCTCATGGAATCGGAACTGCTGCGCCACCTGGTGCGGAACGACGGAAAAGTGGTTTCACGCAAACAAATTCTGGAAGAAGTCTGGGGTCTGCACGAAGACACCGACACCCGCGCGATCGACAATTTTATGGTGCGGCTGCGGCGCTACATCGAAGACGATCCCGCGCAACCTCGGCATTTGTTGACCGTTCGGGGCGTGGGATACCGATTTCTGGCGAATCCGGAGAAGAAATGAAGCAAGCGCCTTGCAACTAAACTGATGAAATTGGGTTCAAAATACCGAAGGCCAAATTCATACTTTCACAATATTCTCAGATCGTGATTGCCGGTTTGAGCGCGATCTCGGTTCGAAGATATCGCTTTGCGGCAAGCCCGTGGCAATACGAACTGAGCGCACTCCGCTCCTTGAACGATGAATACCGCGGTGCTGGCTGGAAGAAGCTGATGAACAAGAATCATGAAGGCGATTTCAGCATGACCGACATCTGGGCTCGCGTGGAAAATAATGCGATCAGCGATGTCGCTATTCTTTTGTCGCGCGCAAATGAAGTGAACTTCGTTTCTATTTCGGGTTCCATCAGCCCGGCCGACTTGTCGCACCTGAGCGGTCATTTCGGCATCCCGCAGATCGAAGGCGGAGTGAAGGTGCCCGATCCCAACCACCAGCCGTAACAATTTTTCGGAGGACTTCTGTGAAACGCATTATGAACAGCTGCAGAGCTATGTCTGGTTGGGTAAAGAGCATTCACCGTGAAGCCGCGCTTGATTCGCTGCGCAACGTACTGGCCGTGGTGGGAGGCGCGACGATCCTCGCGGACTTTGGGACCATCAAAGCGTGGCTGATTGCGCCCATGCTGGCGGTCGCGCTGCTAATTTGGTTTCTCGATTATGAGAGACACTTTCGCGGACAGACGATAGAAGAAACTAAGGTTTTACGATAAAAGGGGTTCCCCTCTGAGTGCTTTCAGTACCCGCCGGAAAATCCGGGGATTTCTAGGCCTTACACAACTCCGCCAGCATCGTCTCTCGCCGCTCCAGCGCCAAGCCATCCATGCGACTCAGAATCATCCGATAGACCGTGAATGACGCACCCGAGAGCACCAGCAAAATCAAAGTAGCGATCCACAGATTGCCCAGGTAGCTGGCTAGCCAAAAGATGCTGGCCGCGACGCCCACGAGCACAACTTGAACTCCCATGCTGATGAGGGCGGGAAGTTGTGAAGCGCGCTGGCGTCCGAACTTGGAATAATCGACTTTCTTCGGCGAATAAATGGATAGCAGGTTGCCGATGGCGAAATTTACCGGCGCGGCGAAAAGAAGTGCCGCCACGGTAGCTGCCGTAACATCCAGCCCGGGACGCCGATAAATGAGCGCGACCGCAGTCCATGCCAGGATGGTTTCCAAAATCAGAATCGAGCTATGCGTGAGATTCTTGGCGAGCACGATATCACTAAAACGTACCGGCGATGCGTAGAAGAACTGAATGCCTGCCGCGTCTCCGCCGAAGTTGTTGTAGACCAGATTGGTAAGCATGAGAAGGGCATAGGCCGCCGCTGCTGGCAGAGCCAGTTCAGGGCTGCGGGTGAAAAACGGTACTGAGCCTCGGGCGGAGTTCATTGCCCCCAGCCGAAAGACGACCAGCATCACCATGGGCATGATCAATGCGAACAGCATGGGACCGCTTCGGGAGAGATAGCGAATTTCTTTTTCCACGATGGCCGCAACCGGAGCAGGGAAACCTGGAAGGTTCCAGCCAGGATTGAGAGCGCGTTCTTTTGAAAACGAGGATGTGGCTGCGACTTCGCTCAAATTCTCTCCACGATACTGCGCCCGCAAACGGAAGTGGAGAGCGTAGCCAATCAGGAGAGAGAACGCGCACAGCAAGGCTAACGAACTGATCGCCGGCAGGACTTGTGGGTAGATCCCTTGCACAATGGCGTCAGCTGCGAGGCCAGGCGGAAAGAATCCTTGTACCGGAGTAACGATTTCGGCGAACCGTTGAACACCCGGTCGCGCGCGCTTTCCGTAGTGTCCTGACAACGGACCGAGTAACTGGAAGCTCAGAATGACCAGGATAAACAAAACACCCATGATCTCGCGGGTGCGTCGCTGCGCCAGCCAGCGTTCCACCCAGGCAAAGATCATCTGCATAAACAAGATGTTGAAAACGATAAACGTCAACATCACCAGGAACGCCCAGGGAAAGAGCGAGGGCTTGGCTATGCTCACGCCGGCGACTATCCCGAGCGACCAGCAGCTGCCGATTGCGCTGGCGGGGTCGAACACGCCATAAGTAAGCCTGACCAGAACGTAGGAGCCGTAGCTTAGAGGGAAACGCAGCAGATCGGACGAGTCCGAGGTGGTGGTGAATGCGCTGGCCATAATCGGGAAGATTTGCCAGAAGATGAAGATCATCCACGCAAAGAGCGCGAGCATTTGCGGCTTGCCAGTGGAGAGTAAGAAGTAGGACAACACTGCCATTCCCAATGCGCCCCCGAGCGCGAGGACGCCGAAGGCGATCGAGACGATGATTTGCGAAAATAATTCCAGTTGCGCGCGTGTGCTGCGGAGCGTGTTGCAGAAGATGCGCCAACGGAGCCAGGCGATGGCGGTTAGCACACCGGCATTTGCGGCGACAAAATCCATCGCGAGTTCCATCCTTTCATAGCATTAATCGGAAGCAGTATGTTTGCCGCGTGACCGAGGCTTTTTACGGGCAGACAGTGCGGCAAATTACACTCATCCCAGCCATGAGAGTTCCTGTTCGGCGTGGGGCTCTCCACCCAAGGTGCGCAGGAAAATCTCTTCTAGGGTCAGCTTCTCTCCGGATTTCGGCGAGCCTTCGCCTGCGACAATCTCTGCGGGGGCGGAGGTATGCGCCTGCACCCCCGCGCGCAACTCCTCTAGCGATCCCTGAGCGACCAGTCGTCCCTTTTGAATAATGGCGACATGACTGCACAGCCGCTCGACAATTTCCAGCACGTGCGAGGTGAGAAAAATGGTTGCGCCGCGAGCGATCATCCCTTGCAACATAATCTTGAGCGTGCCGGCTGCAATGGCATCGACTCCTTCGAAAGGCTCGTCCAGAAAAAGTACTTTAGGGCCATGAATGACGGCCGCAGCCATCGCCAGTTTTTTCTGCATGCCGTGGGAATAATC
>PLUJ01000103.1:3399-3711 GCA_003165455.1 Acidobacteriaceae bacterium
ATTTTCCGGCGCCGTTGGGACCAAGAAACCCAAAGAATTGCCCGGGAGAGACTTGCAGATTCACTCCATCCACGGCGAGCAGTTCCCCAAATCGCCGGGTCAGGCCTTGCGTCGAGATAGTGGGCGCTGCTTCCATGAAACTCAAAATCTAGCATAGCGCGGATCATTGTGGTTGGGGCTTAAATGATGCACAAACTCACGCGCTCGAGCAGCGAGAAAAAAAAGCTCCAGCTTGTCACCGGAGCGTTCGTGTGGCAGTCCCGCAGAATTCTAAAACAGATTCCAAAGGAACTGGTTGTAGACGTCGTGGTG
>PLUJ01000286.1 GCA_003165455.1 Acidobacteriaceae bacterium
CCGTTTACTTACTACCCTCAGTATAAGTTGTGGTTCTCAAGCAATTACGAGCCTGCCATTAAGGGTGTGGATATGGGCATCTGGAGGAGGGTGAAGCGTGTTCCCTGGGAATACACCATCACCGAAGAGGAAAAGATCGAAAACTTCGGTTCGTTGCTGCAAGAGGAAACGCCGGGCATATTGAACTGGGCACTCCGTGGACTCGCAGAGTACGTGAAGACTGGCAGGATGACTTATCCTGCCAAGATTGAGGACGCCACAGCCAGATACCGAAAAGAGATGGATATCATGGGGCGCTTCTTAAGTGAGAGTTGTACGATCCGTTCTGATGCCTCTGTCGCCGGTTCTCACTTATACCGATCCTACGTCTCATGGTGCCAATCCAACGGTTTTTATGCGACCAATAGCCGCAAATTTTACAAGGATTTGCGGAAACGTTTGTGCGGCACAGTTAATGAAAACCTTTCGAACCGGGGAGCGGTTTTCGTAGGTGTTGGGTTGTTAGTGGAGGGTCATTACCCCTCACAAAGTGACATTTGAACCGCGGCTAGATCGGAATTTCAGCAAGGGCTCCGATCGTTGGTGAATGAAGGTGAAGGAAGTGAATGAGTTTTGGGGTATTTTGTTTATATAGAAATCTTTTCTTCTAAAATCTAAATATCCAGATTTTGATTCACTTCATTCACCTTCATTCACCGCTCCTGTTCAACCTGACCGACTTTGCCCGATCAACCTCCCGGCGTGATCCGAAAGCGAGCACTCTGGATGTCGGGAAGGCAGGATGCCGGGTTGCCATAAACCAAGAAAACCGAGAGCATCGGATGCGAATGGTTAAGCCGTCTTAGACGGCTAACTAGCCTGCATGAACGCGGCCTCCGCAATATTGCTCGACGGTTATGTATTGCGTACAGACTGTACAGAAGAAGACCTTGTTAGGTATCCGAATCGCTTCCGCGACGCCGACGGAGCAGCAACCTGGGAGAAACTCTTCGCTATTGTGAATAAGCTGGAAGATTCTGACCCCACTTTTTCTTTCAGAGGATTTCAGCAACTTGACCTACGCAGGTCCTGACCTGAGATCCGCAGTAGGCTAACTGTCTCAGTTCCGCTCCCTCCGGCGCATCTTCCTCGCCCCACACATCACGAATTGCTGACCCTTTTCAGCCGATCACTCCCGTTCCAGACAGGGCCGGAATTCTCAGTATTAGCGAGGGTGCGCGAACTTCGGTGAGAGGTTCGTGGAGTCAAGGTTAAATCACCTCGCTCCGAATCGACATGAGAACCTCCTCGGCGGTTTTCATTCCATTCCGCAACATCGCCTCGGAGTTTTTATGTGTTTTCAAATCCCAGTCCACTAACCCCAGTAGTTCCACCACCTCAATTTCAACCGGACAAAACAAAGAGCGTCGTTGGCTTCACATATCCCGGCGGGAAGAAAACTCTGGCCCACCATCTGATCAAACTGCTTCCTACTGACGGAAATACATTTGCAGAGATTTTTGCGGGTCGAGGAAACCTTTTTTTCAGAGTGCAAGCGGCCTTAAATTATGACTCCTTCTTAATCAACGACATTCGGACAGCTCCTTTTTTTAACGCTCTGCGAGATTTTGCACACACTATCCGAGTGCCATATCGGACCGCAGAGGTTTATGGTCTCAGCTACAAATCCGAGTTTCAAAGATTGAAGGATCTACCGCAAGATGATCCCGAGAAAATTATTTTGGAACCGTTTTTGTCTTTTTCAGGGGCTGGCTACCGTGCCGGAATCAAAACCGGGCGGGGATGCGGCAGCAGCGCTGGATATAAAAAGACCCTTCTCGCTGCCCAAGAGATTCTGCGGCGGACCAATCCAACGGTTACTTCGTTGCAATGGCATGATGCGATTTCTATGTTGGGGACGGATGACGTGGCCTACGTCGATCCCCCGTACCGGGATTGTCGTGTTTATGGGTACAGCGATTCTGACCTTGACCACGACCAGTTGATTCGAGTTCTAAAAACTGCAAGGTTCCGGTGGATGTTATCGGAATATCGACACCCAAGCTATTTCCAAGCCTTTGGGGAACCCCTGTGGAGCAAGCAAATAAACGGAACCCAATATGGGCCTGGGAAAATACAGAGGACGGAATGCGGTTGGAGAAATTATTGACTCCGGGAGTTTCGCCAACAATTCGGCTAGGCTCGACACGAGTGCAGTAAACCGGACTGGGCGGTCAACTGGGCCTGTCCAAGATCTCGCAAATTAGTTTTGTTTCGGCCAGCCGCATCGAGATAAGCCGGCAATCCGGAGACAGCTATGCGGTCGGTAGTGCGGCGCCCCAGGCTGGAGGTTACGCTTGGCATGCATCTCTTGGAGGCCAATAAAAAGCCCAAGCCCACTAGACTTGAAACAGATCGACATCGCGGTCGGCTGACCCCCATGCAACTCCGGTGCCCAACTTTGTATTCGTTTCGACATTTCATTTCTCCTGTTCTTTTTTCTCGATGTACCCGACCCTCCTCGGTAGCCGGAAGTGATGACCGTTACTATTTCTCCTGTCTGTTAGCGATTTCGCCCGGCTTTGGGTTCAAAATCCGAGCTTTAACGAAAATTGATTGTTTACTAAGTCTTTCGCCGAGCCGAAGAAAGCATTAAGAGCCTCTAACAAAACCCCGTACAGAACAAAAGCCGCCCTGACGGAGGAATCGGCTTTCGTATTCGGCGTTGCTGTTACTACGTCACCCGGAAGATCACGTTACTGGTCAGCGTGCCGCCGGGCGTTACGACCACGACCGGGCCGCTGGCGGCACCTGTGGGTACCTTAGTCGTGATTTCGGAACCCGAGACCACGGTGAACGCCGCCGCCTCGCCGTTAAACGTGACGCTGGTCGCTCCCGTCAGATCGGTTCCCAGAATTTTGACGGCCGCTCCCACCTTGCCGGAGGTAGTCTGGGTTTCCACGAACGGGCCGAGGCCCACAGACAGGCTGAAAACCGTGCCACATCCACCAACGAGATCGGAGCAGCTTCCGGAGCTGATGGCACCGCCAGACTCGGTGGTCCCATAGAAGGTCCCATTTGTGTCCTGGATCAGCCCCGCCCCGGGTGACTGGCCGTCGGAACAACTGGACAATGCGCAAAAGCTGTAAAGCGTGGTC
>PLUJ01000040.1:0-7878 GCA_003165455.1 Acidobacteriaceae bacterium
CTCTCTCCCCGACCAATCTTTCCTTAATTGTTCGAAGCAGGTGGCACCGCAACAACGGATCCTGAACTACAGCCAAGCGGAAGAGTTTACCGGAGAAGCCACGCAGTGATTTCGTGAGTGAGTCCAAGCACCGGGCCATAGGCAATCGTCACTAACAGCGAGATTGCCACCGCAGGCGGGATCACGAACCAAGTGCGAATTCGCACGCGCCGCGATTTGCTCGCTTCATCCCACGCAAGGAGACGCGCGACACGCAGGCTGAGAGAACCCGCCACAAAGCCCATGGTATGAACCGGGGCGGTTTCCACCACCCGAACCAATCGAGAAAGCTTAACCAACGCTGCCGCCAGGTCAAGGGCATCAGATTGACTCGAGACGGCCCCATCGTCCGCGGCGAGTTCCGCGGATTGTGCCCAGGCGTGCTCCAGCTTCGCCAGGCCGGGGAATGGACAACAACGGAGGATGAGCTTCTTCAGATTGTCGTGAGATTTCATGTGCTCGACTTCATGTCTGAGCGCGAGGCGAAGTTCGTTCTCACTTAATAAAGCAACTGTAGATTCCGAAACCAGCACTCTGGGATGGCAGATTCCCACTAACGTGAGCGGAGGGGTCTTAGCGCGAGACTGAAAAGTGACGGCGGAGTCTGGTTGGGTTTCCAAAGGTCGCGCGCCATCCAGCCAGCGAGCAGCCACTCGGGTCGTCCTGGTTTGGGAAGCGATTACGCGGAAGCAACTCAAAAAGATCAATGCGAGAGCGCAAAAACCGAGCGCAAGCGGAACAGTCCCCAGGCCCATGTTGATGGATCGCGGTTGCAGCAACTGAAACGACGGCACAACCAAGGCGAATGTAATGACTGTGGAAACCAGCAGTGGCGTAATNNAAGAGTAGGGTGGCCACGCTCTGTTGCGCCACACGCAAAGATTTTACCGGGTGCCATGTGGTCGCAACCAGCGCCGACACGAGACAGTAAAGCAGCACGAAGCAACTGAGTGAAATGGCAAATCCACGCAAGGCAAACATTAGGGGTCTTTCCGTAATTTTTCCTGGTCTTTCAATTGACGGCGCTTGCGTTCTACCAGGACTTGCAGATCATCCAGCAACTCCGCGTCGTGATTGCTAAGCGCTTCCACCAGATATGAGAGGGCGAGCGAAGAAGGATCGCCAGAACCAAGAAGTTGGCGAATGCTCCCCAGCGCTGTAACCCTTTGCAGTTCTTCGAAAGAATGGCGCGGACTGAATCGGAATGCCCTGCCCTCGGCAACGCGGTCGACCAGACCCTTCTTGTAGAGACGATCAACGGCTGTCATCACTGTGGTATAGGCCTGATGAAACTCCCCATCCGCAAGCAGTTCCCGAACAGTAGCGCTGCCATGCTTCCACAGCTTCCGCAGCACCTGCTGCTCCAATGGTCCAAGCCTAGGCCTAAGCTCAAGAAGTGAAAAAGGTCTCATCATTTTCAAGTGCGCGACCGCCCAGTAGGAATAAACGCGTCTCAACGCGACGAAAGGAATCTCTTTATCGATCCAAAGATGGCAAACATCATACACCCGCTGGTCCTCGCGGGAACAAAACAATTTGTCATATCTGTCCGCCTGGGTGCTAACAGGCCATGTCCCTGGCCGATGAGTCGATTTCATCGCGACAACTTGCCGGTTCAAACCCCAACGGCTGTGAAATAGCGACAGCTATCGTGGCGAAAGGATTTTGGCCTCACGACGCTACCGCAGGACGACAGATGGAGAAGAGACGGAAGTTAAAGGTAGCCAGTTAAAGGCGACCACAAATTGCTGTCGACGCAGACTTTCAACTTCAATACGCGTTTTTGCTGCGGAAGATTCGAAGCAAAGTCATAGTGATGATCTGAAGATCGAAGGTGAGGCTCCAGTTGCGGAGGTAGTACAGGTCGTATTCCACGCGCTTGGCAATCGAAGTATCGCCGCGCCAGCCGTTCACCTGCGCCCAGCCGGTGATTCCAGCTTTGAACATATGGCGAGAGTTGTAGCGATCGATCTCCGCCAAAAATCTTTCCACGAAGAATGGCCGTTCCGGGCGAGGGCCAACGATGCTCATGTCCCCTCGGAGAACGTTAAGGAACTGGGGCAGTTCGTCGAGGTTCGACTTGCGCAAGAATGTTCCGACCGCAGTGCGGCGTGGATCCTTGTCGCAAGTCCAGCGAGTGTCTCCTTCTTCGCGGCTTCCCACCTTCATGGTTCGGAATTTGAACATTCGGAAGACGCGACCGTTCAAGCCAACGCGCTCCTGCACGAAAAAGATAGGACCTTTTCCGCTCAATCTTATGGAGAGTGCGATAAGAAGTGTCAGCGGCAGAGTCAACAGCAGAACGACGATGGAGAATGCGATATCAAAGATGCGCTTTTGGACGAGGTAGGGACCGCTCTCCGCCAGGCTGGGACGCAGGTCGAGCATGCGAATTCCCCCCAGGTCAATTAAGCGGTCGCGCAGAACGACTCCGTCCCCGAGATCGATCACGACACGAGTGGGTACGCAGAGTTTTTCCAGCGTAGGCGCGATGGTATGAATGTCATTCAGTCGGGAAGCAGGTAAGGCCACGATCACGTCATTGATGGCATTGCCGTTGTGGAAGTTTGGAATCTGGTCCAGTTCATATATAGGGCCGTCGACGGCGATCTCCTGATCGGGGAGATGCACGAAGCCTACGATCCTGCAGGGCAGCACTTCGCCCTGGAGGAGGGAGGTGCCGACGCGCCGTGCAAAGCGGTCGGTACCCACCACCAGAATCTTGACTTCGTTTCTGCCATCTTTTCGCAGCAACTCCATAGACACGCGGAACATAACTCGGGCTAGAGTTGCCAGCACGAACAAAGCGACGGCGCTGACGGCGATGACCACACGGGAGTAACTTGCCTGACGATAGAGAAAGCCGGCCGCCATGACCACGGCATAAGTGAAAGCCAGGGCTTCGAGCAACTTGCGGCTCTTTCCGCCCGGAGCGTATAGCTGCTCCACATTCCAAAGTTCCGATTCCTCCGCGGCGATGGCCCACACAATCGTGGTGAGCAAGAGAACTCCCCAGTACGAGGGCAAACCGGAAGGAGCAGTGCGTGTCAGGAGGAAGTTGAAACCAAAGCGTACCTTAACCGCGATGAAATAGGCGCAGGCAGGCAGCAACAGCGTCAAAATTCTTAAATACAGGCGTGCAAAGCTAAGGCGACTGCGAATCATACGTATCAGCGCTGTGAGATTTCGATTAGTATCACTATTTCAATTCAAACCCATGGCCCTTGTCTAGCCCTACTCATATGCCGGTAAGTATATCGATGTCAAGGTAAAGAATCTGATTTCCCGCCAGATTGTCCTTAGTCAAGCAACCTGCCTTGCTCGTTTCAGTTCGAGATGCCTGTTACCGCTTATGGCATGGCCAAACTCCAGGCAGTTTCGTGATCCTCGAACCGTGATCTTCAACCCCAGCCTCAAAGTAAAGTTGCGGAATATGAACCACAAAAATAAACCATTCTGATATTTAGGTCGAAAACCTTAGGTCACGGCTGCTGCGTGGGAGAATCGGCGGCGGAACGACGAAACAGCTTCTGCGGTTCGAATGAAATTTGCACTGAGGTCGTTACATTCCGGGAAACATTCGACTGAATCACCGGGAAAAGCCAGCGCTCATGCTGGACCCACGCGGACAGATCAAAGTTTGAAGTCAAACGGTAATCGCCAGAGACGCCAAAGTCAGTTAGCGATCCTCCATAGAGGAGGAACTCCTTGCTGACTTTTTGATGCCTGAAGTTGAATTGTACTTTACTCTTCGGGTTAATCCAATAACTGGTCCAGGCGTCGGCACCCTGGCCCTGCCTTCCAATCCAGCTGCCGATCAGGTTGCCGTTGTTGGTATACCCACTTAGGAAACGGTCATTATCGTAGAAGAAGCCGTGTTGTGTGGTTCTGCTCCCAGGCGGATCGGTGTAAACGCCCTCCACCCGGAAGTCGAGTTTCTGAATACCTGGCACTCGAGAAAGATATAGGCCGGATGTAAGAGCGGCCTTGTTCCAGGCAAGCCATGGATTTGGTTCATCGTCTGTGAAGGCGTCGGCATAAAACGAGAGCCAATCGCGCATTCCCGGAACTCGGTAGTTAAGGTCGAACCCGCCGCGGCGGTCACCGGGATCGGACGGCGTCCCCGGAAGCCCGTTGCCGGTGGAGAAGCCTGCTTGTAGAAGTTTGTGAAGTGTCGCTGGAACGCCCGGTCCGCCGAATAAGGCGGTGACGCTAAAACCCAACTCCAGATCGGGGGTAGGTTTAAGGCTGACTTTTTCGCCTAAGATGAAAGGTTGGTCGCTCAAGGATGACGTCCAAGACCCTATCAATCCACTGTTCTGGCCAAATACAAAGTGGTAGCCGCCGAGCCGGCCCACCAGGTAGTCCACTCGAATATCTCCCAGTAACGGCAGTTTGAACGGTTTTACTCGATCGAGTTGAAGCATCAAAATTGGTTCCGCGTTTGTGCTGAGCAACATTGGCCCGCTCTTGTCTGCACCCCACCAAAGCGACTGTTTGCCAAACGTGATCTGCCAGTCGTCGAGTTGCATCCCCACATAGCCTTCCAATAGGTCAACTTGATTGATGGCCGGAACCGGAGTTGCCGGCGGCGGTGGGACGGCATCTATTCCGGGAAAGATCTGTGCCGCTTGAGCGGAAAGCGGAGAAATTGAAGGGGCGTGCTGGTATTCGCTTCGCACGTAGAACGATAGCGGGCCCACGACCGCATGAGCGGAAAATCCGGTTATGTTGTTGAAGCCCTGTCCATAAGGCCGGCCGTAATCATTGACGATAGTCTGCCCGAAGTTGAGGCTATCGTGCAGCGGTTGGCCGACGATCTGGGTGGCTCGTGTGTAGACTGAGTCGAGGTCGACGCCGAGGTTTTCGGCTCCCGCTAAACCTGCCATCTCGTCACTGAATTCACCGGCTAACGCCGCATAGATCTTGCGAGGCTGGTTTCCCTGGTCGCTATTGTCTTGAGTCGCCTGGTTCGCTTCCTGAAGCAGGCGTGCACATTCCANNAGTAGGTCTCCTGAAGAATCTGCAGGCAACTGGTACGCGTCCACGGCCGCATGCCCAAATCCGCAGATTGAATGTAGCCCGTGGCTATCAGACGTTCCATGGCCGGATAAATCCAGCTATCGAGAGGGACATAGGACGATCCCATGTTGCTCGCTTCGTGGCCGCTGTCGGTGTCCTCCGTCTTTCTGAACGTGCCCCATCTTGCAATCTCCGCATTGCTGTAATGCGAGTGGGAGCGGAAAACCTGCCGGCCGGTATACCAACCGATGGCGCTGCCAACCAGCACGTCTGTTGCAAATNNCGGGATATTCGTGAGCGATCACGCTAGCGATGGCCCAACTGACGGACGAATGCTCCGAAGGAAAAGACGAACCGCCCTGGAAAAATTGTCCTCGATCGTTGCCTGTGAAGGGGCGCTCGCGGCCAGAGGCATATTTAAGGACCTCGGTATCCAGTAGCGCGTCGATGGCGGCTTNNCTCATTGCTGGTGAAATGTCCCCACAGAAACATTCCGCCGCCAACTGCGGCGAACGCGGCGACGCCCGCGTTTGACGCGGTCACAGCATGCGAGACCGTGCTCGGATTCATGGGCACATGTTTTTCTATGGCCGTGTCGCTCGCTAGCAAACCCGCTCCAACGAAGGCTAAAGGGACCGTCCATTGCCATTCCGACACGGTGAAGTGGAATGGCGCGGTCACAATATTCTTTTGATCCAAAAAAATATTGCGCGGAAGTGATTTAAGGTCGACGGGGGGTTGCTCGAACTGAACCGGCTGCGCCTGCGATCGTGGCGGTGCAGCGGGAACAGTCTGCTGATCTCCAGGAGTCTGTGCGCTCGCGATCAGACTGCAATTTATGACAAGCCCGACCAAGAACCAGGAGCGCCGTCTTGCTCCTCGAATTGCGAGGAGGCTACTAAGCATGTGCTCAGCCCAGTTCATTAGGTTCCTCGTGGACATGTTCGCAGTTGTTCTTTTGTACATGCAACCTCGCTCCGGCAGTCCTTGAAAGTGGAACGCTGGGTATTTGGATTTTGTCGGAAGAACATCAAATTCCTTCGACGCTAGCACGAAGCGGCGACAAGGCTTGGAAGAAATATCGTAGCCTGAGTGTCAAGCAGGTTTCGCATGGATGCCTTAGAATGAAAAAAGGTTTCAAAGGGCTGATAGAATCGCTTTCGACCGCGTTGTCATAGTAGTAAAATCGTAAGTTGCCGAAGACATGATTCACACCGAAACTCAGCCGGAACCCATAGTTAGCGAAACCAGCGAAAGAAGCCGCGATCCTTTCGCGAGCGAATCTGAGATCTCGGCGCTCGACCTTCTGGTGCTAATAGTCGAACGCAAACGCTTCATACTGCGCTTTGTACTGGGCGGTATCGTTCTGGCTATAGTGATTTCATTCCTACTCCCGGTTCGCTATGAGGGAAAGGTCGTGCTGCTGCCGCCCGCCCAGAGTTCTTCAATTGGTTCATCCTTAATGGGGCAGCTCGGCGGTTTAGGAGCGTTGGGCTCACTAGCATCACTGGCGGGAGGCAGCCTTGGACTGAAGAATCCTGCGGATATGTACGTGTCTTTGCTGGCCAGCCGGACCGTCGAAGACGCGATGATCCAGCGCTTTGGGCTGATGCAGGAGTACCGCAAGAAGCTGATCTCAGATACGCGGAAGGAATTGGAACACCGAACCACTGTGGTGGCGGGGAACAAGGATGGGCTGATCCGCGTCACCGTGGAGGATGGCAATCCAAGACGCGCTGCCGAACTGGCGAATGGCTACGTTGAGGAGTTTAGAAAACTCTCGGCCACTCTCGCAATTAGCGAAGCGGCGCGGCGAAGACTGTTCTTTGAGCAGCAATTGCAGGATGCCAAGGAAAAACTGACTCAGGCTGAAGAGGCCATGACGAAAACCGAGCAGACCACTGGCGTTTTGCAAATCGACAGCCAGGCTAGGGCGCTAATTGAATCCGCGGCCATATTGAGGGCGCAAGTGGTAGCCAAGGAAGTACAGATCGAGGGCATGCGATCCTTTGCCACGGACGACAATCCTGCATTGGTTCTCGCCAAACAGGAACTGGCCGCGCTGCAATCGCAGCTGGATCGAGTGGCAGGTTCGCAGAAAGATACTGGTTCGGACATCAATCTTTCGAAAGGGAGAGTGACACAATCCGGGATGGAATACATCCGTCGATTTCGCGACCTCAGGTACCAGGAGACCGTCTTCTGGTTGCTGGCAAAGGAATTTGAAATCGCTAAACTTGACGAGGCCCGGGAAGGGTCGATTATTCAAGTGGTGGATGCTGCCGTGCCTCCGGATAAAAAGTCGTCTCCGCATCGGCTTCTGATTGTGCTGGCGAGCACAGTTTTGGCTTTTTTTGTGGCCGTGTTCTGGGTCTGGATGCGGAAGAGGTTGGACGCTGCCTTCGAACTGCCGGAGAATCGGCAGCGCCTGCGGGCAATCAGGGGGTTGTGGAAGGCAAAGCAAGATACCGCTTAGCCGCGGGTCGGTTTCCGGCAGTGGTGTTCAATATAGCGGATCGCGCGGTTCCACGTTTATTTCCCAAACACTTCGGTCTGGCGCAGGCGCTCGCTTCGGAATCAGCCTCGGCGACGAAGTCACGGGATTTCAATGGTTTGCAACTTTGGTCCTTCCATCTCGCATCTGCGTGGAGTCTGATAACATAGGAAATACACCATGCGAGTATTGTTTTTAAATCCACCCTTTCACCCCCGTTTTTCCCGGGAGCAGCGTAGTCCTGCGGTTACCAAGAGTGGAACGCTGTATTACCCAAAATGGCTGGCTCACGCAGCCGGCGTCGCGATCAAGAATGGGCATGA
>PLUJ01000040.1:7941-8416 GCA_003165455.1 Acidobacteriaceae bacterium
CTCCCCAAAGAGACTCTCGCCATGTCGGCCTCCCTGGAAGCTGTCGCTATACGCGAATACGAATATACGGTCCGCGACTGGCTGGAAGCGAAAGCCTGTGGCGCCGACCTTTCCGCGGTCGATGGCCTCGTGTGGCGCCGCGCCGGGACGGGCGAGATCGTCAGCAACAAGGCGCGCGAAGCCATCAAGGACCTTGATGAGCTGCCTTTTGTTTCCGAGGTCTATAAGCGATTTCTGCACACGCCTGACTACTTTTATGGCCACTCTCTGTGGCCGCTTGTTGTCTTCGATACCAGCCGCGGGTGCCCGTATCACTGTTCGTTCTGTGTCTATCCGCAGGCCTTCAGCGGGCACACCATGCGCTACCGCTCGGTGGGGAATGTGGCCGACGAATTCGACTTCGTCGTCCGCGAAATGCCTGAGATCAAAACCGTCATGCTGGAAGACGATACCTTCATCATCAGCAAGCCGCGCA
>PLUJ01000291.1:0-23145 GCA_003165455.1 Acidobacteriaceae bacterium
GATTGCGCACGAAATTCGCAATCCTCTTACTTCCATCGCGGGCTCTGTCAGCATGCTTTCGGGAATTCCGGACTTGAGCGCGGAGCACCGCCAGCTCCTCGATATCGTAACCCGCGAATCGCGGCGCCTCAACGCGATCATTACCGATTTTCTGGCATACTCCCGCGGAAAACGTTATCGCTTTGAAAAGGTCAACTTGGTGCCGTTGTTGGCAGACACTCTCATTTTGATGCGCCACCGCATGACGACAGAGGACAGCGGCATTCAGATTGAAAATCGGTTCGACATTCCCGAAGCATGGACGCTCGCCGACGGGGATCGCATCAAGCAGGTGTTCTGGAATTTTGGCGAAAATGCCCTGAGAGCCATGCGAAAGGGCGGCACTTTGCGCGTCGCGATCGAGCCCCAGGGGGACGATTGGCAAGTCAGTTTTGCCGATACTGGTACGGGCATGACCTCCCAGCAGACGGAAAAAATCTTTGAGCCATTCCAATCAAACTTCGAAGGTGGAACCGGTCTGGGACTTGCGGTTGTTTACCAAATTGTGCAAGCCCATGAAGGCAAAGTGTGGGCTCGATCTAAGCCTGGAGTGGGAACTACCTTTGTTTTGAGGCTCCGTCGATTCGACGCCGAGCGGTACCTCATGGGGAGCAACCAACATCCTTCGGCCTCTTCCACGCAAATGCCAGAACCTGCGCAACTTGCCGCCGCAGCGGGAAAAGGCGGCTTCAATGGCTAACATCCTGGTTTGCGACGATGAACGCTCCATCTGTGAAATGCTCGATATCGCTTTGCGGCGTGAAGGGCACCGCGTAGAGACAGTCCAGTCGGGCCAAGCCGCAAAAAATAAAATTGACGGTGCTCTCTACGATCTCATCATCACCGATATAAAAATGCCAAACATCGATGGCATCGAGGTTCTGCGTCACGCGCACCGCGTCTCGCCGGACTCCCAAGTAATTCTCATCACTGCAGTCGATGATCACGAAGCCGCTGTGCAAGCGGTAAAAGCTGGTGGGGCTTCCGACTACATTCGCAAAAGTCCGGGCTTAGTCGACGAAATAAAACTCGCGATCCGCCGAGTCTTGGAGAAACTTACTCTAAGCAAACAGAACTTTGCTTTACGGCGCGACGCCGCTTCGCACAACTCCCTCGACAACATTATCGGCTCAAGTCCGGCGATGGAAAAGTTAAAGCAGACAGTTCGTACGGTCGCTTCCACAGCCAGTACCGTTCTCATCCACGGAGAAAGCGGCACCGGTAAGGAGTTGGTAGCCCGGGCAGTGCATACCTGCTCCCCTCGCGCGACCGAGCCGTTCGTCTCAGTAAATTGCGGCGCATTCCCCGAGACACTGCTGGAAAGCGAACTCTTTGGATACCTGAAGGGAGCATTCACTGGCGCCAACCAGAACAAGCGGGGACTTTTCGAAGTGGCTGGCGGAGGTACGATCTTTCTCGACGAGATTAGCGAGATGACTCTTGCGATGCAGGTTAAACTTCTTCGCGTATTGCAGGAACGCTCAGTGAGACCGGTTGGTGCGACCAGCGAGATTCCAATCGACGTGCGAGTCATTGCGGCTAAGAACCGCGATTTGGATAAAGCCGTAGCCGAAAATTGTTTTCGCGAAGATCTTTACTACCGCCTCAGCGTAATTCCCATCCGAGTGCCGGACTTGCGTGAGCGCCGCGAAGATATCCCGCTGTTGGCCAACCATTTCCTCAAAAAGTATGCGGCCGCGGCGAAGCGCAGCATTCTACGAATGAACGAACGTTCACTCGACGCGCTCTGCGACTACGAATGGCCTGGCAACGTTCGGCAATTAGAGAATACCGTCGAGCGTGCTGTCGCGCTTGAAACCACCGACGAATTGCACGTTGAACTTCCGGCGGAACGCCCAAAGGCTCGAGCTGCTGCGGCTGGAGCTCATGGGGGCACAGGCGACGTACCATCGGGTGCAGTACTGCCGCAAGGAATGGGAATGGAAGTTTATGTGGCTGGAATTGAGCGCAGCCTGTTGCAAACCGCTCTTGATCGCTCGAACGGAGTGCAGACCAAGGCCGCCGATCTGCTAGGGATTTCCTATCGTTCGTTCCGGCATTTGATGAAGAAGTATGAGCTGTAGCCGACAGCCTAACTTTTCTTCAACTGCTGTTTCCAGCCCAGCACGCGCGCTTTCGCACCCTCAGCTTCTGCTTCTGGAATCATTCCTTTTTTCTGATAAAGCACCGATAAGCTTGTGTGGGCGAGCACGTCATCGGCATCGAGTTCCGTAATCCTTTGCGCTACAGAGATAGCCTCGTCATAACGCTGTAAGTCCTGTAAAGCACGGGCCAGGCCATGCATCGCCTCGGTAAAGGAAGGATCGATGGTGATCGACTCGCGGTAAGCCGCCACCGCCTCTGCTAATTTGCCATCGGCCATCAGGTCGAGCGCGGCATAGTATGGGTCTTCAGCTCGTTGGCGTATTTCTGTTCCGGACATTGGAGGTTTTCCTGGCGGAGTGAGGATTTTAACATGAAGGGAAGTGCGACCTTCTGTGGAGCCGGGGGTATTATCATCGTATGCGCCATTCGCTTCGCTTTTTATGGAATGCCACCAAGGGCCATCGTTTGGCGCCATGGCGAAGTCCATATCTTCTGTGGCGCATTGAGACCTACTGCGGCGTTAAGATGACGCAGATCGGATTCATAGAATTCTGGGAGTTCCTTTGGCGCGAACGTACCAGCCTGTGGCGATTTCTTAAGTGGACCGCTGAGATGGACCGATACGCGCACACCAAGCCCAAGAGTTCCTGAGATGTAAAGGGATCTTCCCTTACGCCATTGTCAAATGGCATGGGATGGGCGATATGGGACTATTCGGGGACCTTCGGAATCGTGAACAAGAAAGACGGACACCCCGTGGTCGATGAATCCATTTTGCGCGCGCTCGGACTGAAGAGCGAATAGGCTTTTGCGTATTGGGCGACGCGCTGACAGGATAAGGTATAGCGGTTCAAGATCAGAGGAGCAATGAATATGGTGGAACTAAGAATCGCAGGTGGCAATCTGAACTTGCACGTGCACGGAGCGGATAAATTATGGGCACTTAAGAGTTCGCTCGAAATTCCTTTGGCTCACGTAGCACAGATCCGAGCGGATTCATCCGTCGCGCACGGTTGGTGGCACGGAATGAGATTGCCGGGCACAAATATCCCCGGAGTTCTTACGGCCGGTACCTTCTATCAGGACGGTAAGCGAATCTTCTGGGATGTTCACAATCCAGACAACACAATCGTGATTCAATTGCACGATGAGCGGTACAACGAGTTAATCGTGGAAGTAGCCGATCCGAAAGCTGCGGTCGAACTGGTGAAGGCCGCATTGCTGCAGTGACTACGATTCCTTCACCGCCCTGAAAGTCTGATCGGAGGCAGAGTCAAAGAATTTCCTGATGCGAGTCCAATATTTTCGAACGATGTAGTCCGTGCTAATGTGCCCGCCGTGCCGCAAGGACTTAAGCGTCACTCCCGTGACTTCGGCGAATTTCTCGCTACCGGCATACGGCACGTGAGGGTCGTCCTGGGGATGNNATGAAAGATCATTACCTTGGAGGCGTTTATTTCTTTGCGATGGTGCCATGGACTATAAAACTTCCCGGTCTGCAGCTTTTCCCAGTTCGCGTCGGAGAGCCGATACCCGTTGCCGAACGCTTGACGGATGTATTCGGCGTAATTTTGATTCGAGGTTTCCATCTTTTCCGCGTGATCCAGGATTTTCCAATCAGTGACCGGACAATTCGCAATCACTCGCTTCACGCGTGAATCGAGCGAAGAAAGAATGGCTGCCGCTCCTCCAAAACTTCCGCCAATGACGAAGATTTGATCCGGCGACAACTGGAAGCTCCGGCCAAACGCTATTTCTCGGATATTCTTTGGCAATTCGTCGATGATGTCGAATATGTCTTGATGCGGCGACGTTTTTAAAAATTCTCCGCCGCTTTCCCACGCTCCGCGGTAACGGGGATAAATTACCCAGAAGCCCTTTTTCGCAAGAAATTCACATAATGGCTGTTTGCGAGGAATTGACGGCATTCCATCGCAAAGCAAAATCAGCCTCTGAGTCTTAGCTGGCCGCGACGGCGGCAAGAATTCCGCGACAATTTGGTTCTTGAATCTCGTCCGAAACATGTTCACGCATTTCTCTTATGGCCCGATTTTCGTGCGGCGTCAGGAAATCATTCCGCAAGATGCAGGAGGTTCCAAAGTCAGCTCGTAACAGCTTAGAATAAAATTAGTATAAGTGGCAGCCAATGACTGACGACATTATCGCAATCACACCGGGTTCGCGTTTTCGCACGGCCATGCTTCTGGCGATCGCCGCCGATGCACTCCAGATCGTAATTCTTCCTTGGTTTGTAGAGGGCGCTTTATCGCCAGCCGATGACGTGCTGGATTTTGGCGTAGCGGCATTGCTGATCAGCCTTCTCGGCTGGCATTGGGAGTTCCTGCCATCGTTCCTGGGCAAGCTGATGCCCGGCGTTGATCTAGTTCCTTTTTGGACGATGGCCGTGGTGAATGTATATCGAAAGGCAAAACAAGTTGCTTCCTCGGACGAGGGCCAAAAGCAACCAGCTTTAAAAGACCTGGAACATTCCTAGATCGAAAACGCTCATGTGGGCGCGGCTTCGGCTCGTTCGTGGCGTCCTTCGGACAACGCCAGCCTTGGATTCCGAGCGTTAATACCTCTCCCCTGGCGTATAACTCCGTGCTCACCACGATTCGCATCCTCGAGAACAAGGAAAGGGGTGTTTGGCAATCCCTTCGGATTCCGATTCACCGTAACTCGCGGCATTGTCAGCGGCCTCAACCGCCCGAATCCGTTCTCTAAAAACGGCCGTGCCCCCGGCAGCTTCATACAGACGGATGCCGCCATTAATCCCGGCAACTCCGGCGGCCCGCTAGTCGATGCTCGCGGCGAGGTGATCGGCATTAATACTTTCCTCGTCTCGAGCTCCGATAGTTTTTCGGGTATGGGTTTCGCCATTCCCACGCAGATCGTGCGCCCGACTGTAGAGGCTCTCATTCGTGACGGGAAAGTCAGTCACGGGTATATGGGCATTGGCATCAGCGATGTGACCCCGGAGAACGCAAAGTTCTTCAAGGTCGATAACAACGAAGGCGCAATCGTCACGCAAGTAGAAAACGATTCGCCTGCCGCAAAAGCCGGCCTCAAAGTTGGTGACGTCATCACCGAAATCAATGGGCAAAAGGTAAGCGACGCCAGCGCACCGCAAATCGAAGTCGGCCAGAAGCAGCCCGGCACCAGCATAAAGCTGGACGTTCTCCGCGACGGCAAGAACGTAAACGTCCCAGTAACGCTCGAAGCCATGGGCAATCGTGACCATGAAGGCAAGGAAGAATCCAGCAACGCCAATGGCAAGCCGCGCTGGGGTCTCGGCCTCGCGGATATCACTCCTGAAATGCGCGAGCAGCTTCAGGCATCGGGCGATATCCACGGAGCTGTGATCGAGCAAGTGCAACCCGGCAGCGCCGCTGACAACGCTGGCCTACAACGTGGCGACGTCATCGTCCAAGTAAATCGCCAACCCATGCAGAGCGCGGCCGATGTGCAGAAAGCATTATCCGCCGTGCCGAAGGGCCAAGACGCGCTCGTGCTCGTTTATTCGAACGGCGGAAACACTTTCCGCGTCCTGCATCCCACCACAACCAGTCAAGATGCGCCAGGTATGTAGACGCCTCTGACATGAACGAACTAGAACCCCATCTCTCACGCCGTTCTGCATGAGAGATGGGGTTCTTTGTTATAGCTCCGCGCGCTGTTTGCTATCCCTAACTCATCCGCCAACGGCTATTCCGATCGAGTCGAACAAAGGTATGGGCGTTTACGCTGCGAATGCCCGTCCCGATATCGGACTAGGCATGGCGTTGATTGCAGGCCGATACCCAGAGGCCCGGATCGGTTGCGGTGATAACGCGGTGTCCTTAGCTGGATCCATAGTTTCTTCGCACTATTGACCTTGATAGCGCGATCCCTATAATCGCCAAGCAAATCGGATCGTTCGGCTTTGGTCTACGTTACGAAACGTTGTTCAGGAGATTGCGCGAACATGAGGCTCGCATCTTGAAGAAAGCATTGTTCAGAGGAATCAGTGTCGTAGTTTTGGCCTGGCTGCTCGCCTGCGGCGTGCTCTACGAGGTCATGCGGCAGCCGCCCGAAACCTTTGCTCGTTTCATGGCGAAACTCCCAGCTCCCGTGGCGTTTCTGGCGTTTCCCTTCGAAACGCTCTGGACGCATGCGCGGTCGGGAGAACTGCGTATTGGCGATCCTGCTCCGGATTTCTCGCTGACGAAACTCGGCGACACCAACTCCGTTCGGCTCTCCGACCTCACCGCAAAGGGCCGACCCGTAGTCCTTATCTTTGGCAGCTACACTTGACCGCNNGCGGGAGGTTCCCGCCCTCAATCAGCTCTACGAACAATACCGGGACAAAGTCAACTTCCTGATTGTCTACATCACCGAGGCGCATCCGAGCGATGTGTGGCAGATGGAAAGCAATGTAAAAGATAGTGTCATCTTTGCCAGTCCTAAGGACGAAGTCGAGCGCGGACTGGTGGCGGGAGCTTGTATACGAAAACTTGGAGTTCACATTCCGGCATTAATCGATGAATTCGGAAACTCTACCGAGCAAGCCTACACGGGTTGGCCGGATCGTCTTTATGCCATCGATTCCAAGGGCCGTATCGCCTATAAATCCAGACCGGGCCCATTCGGCTTCAAGTCGCAGGAACTCCGCGCGGCACTGGTGAGATTAGTAGAGTAATTTGCTCCGTCGCGTAAGACATTTCTCAGAGCCAGCGAACGGCGGCTGTTTTGAACATTGCAGAAGCGCGCGCGAACCGGTCTGGGGCGCTTTCCGGTGTTATCCTAATTGAGATTCCAGCCCCACGAGGCAGTAACCCTTTCATGCCCAATCCAACAGTTTCCAACCAAGACATTTCTAAACCGCGATCCGCCGAGTCGAACGAATCCTTCGCTGACGTCTTCGCCGAATACGAAAAAAGCCACGCGCGTAAGCGCCCCACTGACGAAGGCCCAAAGCAGATCGAGGCCACAATCGTCGCCATCAGCGCCGATTCCGTATTCTTCGACATCGGATTCAAGAGCGAAGGCATTCTCGCGCTTGCCGATTTCCAGGCCTCCGGTCAAACTCCTAAGCCGGGAGATAAGCTCTTAGTCTCGGTCAAAGGCCGCGATCCGGAGGGCTATTACCAACTTTCGCGGACCAGAGTTGAGCAACCGAAGGACTGGACCGCCCTCGAGAAAGCCTTCAACGAGAAAGCGACGATTGTTGGCAAAGTTACTGGAATGATCAAGGGCGGCTTCAGCGTCGACGTTGGAGTACGAGCGTTCATGCCGGCCTCGCGCAGCGGCATCCGCGACGCCGCCGAAATGCCAAAGTTGGTCGAACAGGAGATTCTTTGCCGCATCATCAAACTCGACGTCGCCGATGAAGATTTGGTCGTCGATCGCCGCGTTGTGATGGAAGAGGAAGAACGTTCCACCAGGGAACGGCGCTATTCCGAGATGAAAGAAGGCGACACCGTGAGCGGCACAGTTCGCAGCCTCACCGATTATGGCTCTTTTGTCGACCTCGGCGGTGTCGACGCGCTGCTGCATGTGAGTGACATCGCCTGGACACGCATACAAAAAGCCGCAGACGTGCTTTCGGTCGGTCAGTCGATCGAAGCGAGAGTTCTCAAAATATCGAACGAAGGCGACAAGCGCCGCATCTCCGTCGGGATGAAGCAGTTGCTCCCGCATCCGTGGGATCAAGTCGCCGGAAAATACAACGTAGGCGAACGTATCCGCGGCACAGTGACGCGCGTGATGGAGTTCGGCGCCTTTGTTGAACTTGAGCCCGGAATCGAAGGTCTGATCCACGTCTCAGAAATGTCGTGGGGCAAAAAGCTGAGAAGCGCCAGCACACTGGTGAAGCCTGGCGAAATCGTGGACGCAATCATCCTCGGCGTCAGCCCAGCTGAACGAAGAATGTCACTCGGATTGAAGCAGGCTTTGGGAGATCCCTGGGCTGATGCCTCAGAGAACTTCGCCGCAGGCTCCGTTGTCGAAGGGCCGGTCGTCAGCATCACCAAGTTCGGCGCGTTCGTGCAACTTACCGAAGGGGTCGAGGGCATGATCCACATCAGCGATATGAGCGCGGAGAAGCGCATCAATCATCCCTCCGACATGTTGAAGATTGGACAGCCCGTGAAAGCGCAAGTCCTTGCCATCGACAAAGACAAGCGTCAGATCAAACTGGGCATGAAGCAATTAGTCCCCAGCGGCCTGGATGAATACATCGCGGAACACAAAGAAGGCGATATTGTCTCCGGCCGCATGACGGACGTTTCGGATGGTCATGGGCGAGTGGAACTCGGAGAAGGCATTCAGGCGACATGCAGCCTGGTCGCCGTTAGTTCGCAGAGGGAAAAAGACGAAAAATCCGAAGCAGCCCCCGCATCCTCAAAGCCAGATTTATCATCTCTCGGGTCCATGCTTCAAGCTCGCTGGAAAGGAGCTTCGTCCGTGTCAATCGCTAAGCAGGAACCCGTTCGCACCGGCCAAGTCCGGAAGTTCCGGATTAACAAGCTGGATCCGGCGAGCAAGAAGATTGAACTCGAATTGGCCTAGCGCAGACTATCTTATCTAGATTTCGAGTAGAGACGTTGCTCGCAACGTCTCGTCAACAGTAGCTAATCTCTTTCTCGCATCGCACCCTCTTGCTCTTCTTCCCGCGCCCGCATTCCTGCACCTGCGGCCATGGAGGACTCTTCTTTCTTCTTCTGCCAATCCGGCTCCGCCAGCACTACGATGGCGTCCATCTTCTTTTTCTTTAGGCCGGCATTGATCGCAGGCAAATCTTTCTTCGCAAGTTTTTGGAAGTCGTTCAATACGTCTTCCAACTCATGACCGAGCGATTCGGTTCGTGCAATCTGATATTCCGTCGGCTTACCGTCATACGCAGTAATCGCGCCGTACAGTTGTCCTAAATGTTCGCGGATTCGCTCCTCGCCGGTGATCATGCCACCTTCCTTCGTGGCGACGATCTTCGACCGCAGTGCGTCACAGTCCGTGACGAGCTGCTGCAATTGCTTGCGGAGAGGATCTTTTTCGGCAAGCTTCGCCGATCGCGCCTTCGCCGCATCTCGGACGCCTTCAATCGCATCCACCGAATATGTCATATGCTCGAGGAGCTTATAGACTTTCATCGACTGGTCGAACTGCGCTTTGCGCTCCTCCAACGAATATTTCGCTCGCGGATCGATGGCAACGTCCAACTCCTCGGTGTAAGTGTGATCTCCCTTGGTAAGCTTCACCGTGTACTTGCCTGGCAAAACTCTCGGACCCTGTGCCGCTTCAAACAGCGCCGATGCCGCCGGCGGAACCGCAGGTGGTCGCACCCGCATCCCCCATCCCGCGCGGTTCAGGCCGCGCCGTTTGCCGCCCGCAACCGTATCCACCAGCTTGCCATCCTGATCGAAGATCTCAATTTTCAGATCTCCAAAGATGTGGCGTCCTTTCTGGTAATAAGTGATTTGCGCATCGGCGGGCCGATTTCGCCCTCGGAAAGTTTCATCTCCTTCGGCCCAGCCGCCACTCACATCCATGTATTGAATCGATGGACGTCCCGGCAGCAGGGTCGCCTCTTTGCTCATCATGTCCGGGGTGAGCGTTCGCAGCGGCGAAATGTCGTCAACCACCCAGATGCCGCGCCCATGTGTCGCCAGCACCAGATCCGATTCGCGCGCCTGAATCACCAGATCGTCCACCGGTACGGAAGGGAAGTCGCTCCCCTTGTATTGCGCCCAGTGCCGCCCATCATCGACAGAAATATATAGCCCAAATTCCGTACCTAGAAAAAGTACATTGCGGTTGACGGTATCTTCTTTAATCACGTGCGCATATCCGCGCACGCCGCTCTCCTGGGCAGCCAGCGGCGTCCAGGTTTGCCCGTAGTCCGTTGTCTTGTAAACGTAAGGCTTCATATCGCCGAACGTGTGACGATCAAAGGTTGCGTAGGCGGTGCCTTCGTTGTAGCGGCTCGCCTCGATGGTCGAGACCCAGGAATTTTTCCCCAGACCGGTCACATTTCCAACTACATTGCTCCAGGTCTTCGCACCGTCGCGGGTGATCTGGACGTTGCCATCATCGGTCCCTACCCAGATAATCTGACCGTTCTTCGGCGACTCCGAGATTGAATAAATCGTGGTGTACATTTCTGCCGAGGAATTGTCTACAGTCACGCCTCCGGATTCTTCCTGCTTCTGCCACTCCGGATTGTTAGTCGTCAGGTCGGGAGAAATCCGATCCCATGACTGCCCGTGATCTCGTGAGCGAAACAGAAACTGCGCCCCGATGTAGATCGTTCCTTTTTCGTTGGAGCTCATGTGAATCGGCGTGTTCCAGTTGAAGCGCAGTTTTCCCTCGCCGTAGTTCGGCCAGGGATGAAGATCGCGTGTCTCATGCGTGTAGCGATTCACCCGGCCAATCTCGCCACCCTGGGCTTCGGCATAAAGATAGGTTGGATCGGACGGATCCTCGAACATCCAGAAGCCATCGCCGCCAAACATATTTTCCCAACGCGAGTTGGTGACTCCGCCAGGATAGGATGAGTCACCGACCCAGGAGCTGTTGTCCTGCAGGCCGCCGTACACGTGATACGGATCGGCGTTATCTGTGCTGACGTGATAGAACTGCGACACTGGCAGGTTCATCTGATGTTTCCAGCGATTGCCGCCATCTTCGCTGCGCCACAATCCACCGTCATCGCCGGCGATTACGATATTTGTGTTTTTGGGATCGATCCACACATCGTGAAAGTCGCCGTGATCCGAACCTGACACTATGTTAAAAGTCTTGCCGCTGTCGTTGCTGAGAAGAAGAATGAGATCGGGTTTAAAAATCTTGTTTTCATCTTTTGGATCGACGATCAAGTTGCCGAAATAAAAGGGACGCCAAACCATGTAGTTGCTGGCGTCCAGTTTGGTCCACGTAGCGCCCCCGTCATCCGTACGATAAAGCCCTCGTCCCTTTTCTGCTTCAACATTCGCATACACAACGTTCGGCTTGGACTCAGCTATCTGTACGGCCACTCTTCCCCAAGGCTTTGGGGGCAATCCTTTAGCGCTGGTCGCGCTGATCTCACTCCAATGCGCGCCATCGTCCGTCGATTTGAAAAGCCCGCTTCCTGGGCCCCCGGAGCGGAACGTCCAACCCTGCCGCCGGAAATCCCACATCGCGGCATAGATGGTTTTGGGATCCTGCTTACTGCGGGCCATCATGGCGCATCCGGTTGAGCCATTCGCGCCAGCCAAAACCTTGTTCCATGTTTTGCCGCCATCCGCGGTCTGGAATACGCCGCGTTCATCGTTGTCATCCCACAGATGACCGGTGGCGCAGGCCAGCACATCGTTGCTGTTTCCAGGATTCACAAGGATTTTTGCGATGTGCTCGCTGTCCTTCAGGCCTACATTGGACCAGTTCTCTCCGCCATCGGTGGACTTATAAATGCCATCGCCCACCGAGACGCTATTGCGCAACCACGCCTCGCCCGTTCCTACCCATACGTTTTTAGAATTCGAGGGATCGATTGCAACCGCGCCGATCGATATAACATCTTCACGGTCGAACACCGGCTTATAAGTCGTTCCGCCGTTCACCGATTTCCAAACTCCACCGCTCGCTGCTCCAACGAAAACCGTGATGCGCCCGTTCTCTTCAACCGCATCAAGCGCCGCAATACGGCCGCTCATCGTCGCCGAACCAACGTTGCGCGCCGACAGTCCTGAAATGGTGGCCGAATCGTAACGGAATGGCGCTTGCGCTCCCGCTTGCACAGCCCCGGACAGGAAAGAAACTCCCGCTAACAAAGCGGGCAGCACTGATAGATTCCGAGCGGATACATTCATAATTACGAATCCTTTTCCAATACGATGAATTTCGTTTCGCTGTTTGACACGACGCGGTTTAGTGAATTCCTACGATCCCCGATTTCTTCTCTTCCGTCCTCAACGATGCCGGAAGCGCAAAGTCAGCCGGGTCGATGGTCACATTGGGTTCCATCTTTTGTACGGTTTCCGTCTGATCATCTGGGTGCGCCTTGGTTCCCTGGGAAATCGAGAAAGGGTACATCACGCCTGCAACGGGTTTATAGGAACCCAAGTCCACCACGCGATCCCGCACCGATCCTCGAATGAATTGCTGAATTTCCTTCCGAATTTCCAGATACGTATCGGGATCGAGGTAGTAGTAGATAAGATCGCCGTTCTTCAATGTCACTTTCAGCCGCAGGGCGTCGTCCCCGTCCACCACATCGTGGCCCAGATATTCCACCGTGTTGCCCTTGTCCTTGTAGTCCACCAGAGGCCCGTCAAAATCGGCGTCCAGCAATAGATCGCGCATATCGTCTTCGCCCATTAACTCAGGATCTTTCTTCCCGCCAAAAGGCTGAATCTGCCAGCCCGTCGTGCCATCGTAAGCTTGCACGGCAGTCATGCCTTGCAAAGTGAATGTTTCGCGAACCAAGTCCGGACGCTCGTTCTCTTGGCTCACAGCGGCGGTAAATCCTCCTCCGCCTTCAAACTTACCGGTCATCCGCATGGTCTTAATTGCCTTGATTTTTTCCATCCCGCCTTTGGCCTCGGTATTCTTGGCGATAAGTTCGTCGGCGGTTTGTGAAAAGGCAAGTGTCGCGAAGCAGCAGACAGCAATCAGCACTTTTACGGCGTGTCGCATCGAGCAGACTCCTAGTGGTTGAAAGGACGTTGGGTCGTTGAAACCCTGGGAACGAGAAAGAGTACTTTACTCGGTAGTAGACGTGTCTTTCAAGTGTTGGTAAGCGACGATAGTGGGTCAGTTTGAATTTGCTTTGAAAGGGCGCGGCTTCAGTCGCGCCGTGAATGCCGCAAAATCATCGCGGCTTCAGCCGCTGGTTTTGCAAGCCGACCCACTACCTAAGCGAGAGGTACTGTCTTCTATTTAAGACAGTTCGAGCGACAAAGAGCGGTTCCAGAAATAAAAAAACCGCCCATCGAGGGCGGCGTGAGTTTTGGAATGTTGAACTCTCCTCAGTGAGCGAAAGAGAAATTCAACCCCGTGGTAAAGATCACGTCGTTATCTTTGGCGCTTATGGGTGGGTTCGATACATAGAGGTCGGTAAACTGGTTCTGCCACCCCAGCCATTTGCTGATTTTTGTGACCGTACCGAAGTCGAATTCGCCGCGATACTGCCCGCTATAGCCGCTCGATAGATCCGGGTAGATATAGAGCTTTTCTGTAATCACGGTGGTCTTTCCCGCCTTATGCATCAACTCCTCGCCAAGCGTGAGGGCGGCAAATCTGTTGGTGACCCCGTATGAAGTAAAAGTGGAAGGAACGGTAGCGGGCATAACCTGCGGACCGTTCGAATACGTTTCATGGGTGTAGTTAAGGCCGGCCAGCACGTCCAGCGTGGTGGTCGCTGACTTAATGGCATGGTAGCCCAGACCGGCTGTATACACGCTTCGCAGATCGAGATCTTGCAACGCGTTACTCATAAAGTTCAGGGCCACAAAGCCGAATATCTTCGGATCAAGGTTGTGGTCGTATTCGATTCCGCTCGTCACCAGATTGGCCACCGTGCTTGGAGTGGCTAATTGATTATTGGTATCGATCGACGTGAGAAAAATCGTGGTTTTGTCATTCAAGGTGGGATGAACGGCATTAATGGCGAGCGCTAGATTGGTGGTTTCGCTATTGCCCCGCGCCAGAGAGAAGCCTACGTTCGCTCCTCCATTCCACCCATGCAGCCAGCCTGGATGCAGTGACTTGTCGTACGCTGCCTGCTCGGCATCGTCGCGGAGGAGGACCACATTTCCAGAGGGAATCTCGACGGTCCCCTGAGTCTTGGTGGCGACTTCGAGTGTGCCGTCAGTAGCCGTCACCGGCCCAACGACTGTCTTTTTATCGGTGGTGCTGACGTGCAATTCCTGATCCGTTTTTATCTGGGTGATGGCCGCGAATTGCAAGGTTACGTCTCCGGCAAACTCAGTGTGTAGCACCAGGGTCTTGCCATCGGACTTTACGACCGTACCAGTGAGCCGGTCACCATTTTTCAAGGTAATTTGATCCGCGAACGCGGCTGACGACCATCCAAGTAGCGCTATGAAGGCAATGCACTCAAGTTTACGCAACGATTCCAACCTCCTGCTTTCAGAGTTTTAACCACTCAATTCAACTTTAGGCCCAGGGAATTATGGAACAGGGAAATGGATAGTGAGGAACGGATCAACAAAAAGCAGCATCGAGCGGAAGAAACGCGCTCAGCCCTTGATGTCCTTGCTTTCAGTACTCTTGTTCTGCTCGGTTGAGGCCTGCGCCGGAGGATTATCCTTCATGCCTTCTTTCAAGGCGCGAATCCCCTCACCCAAGCCTTTACCCAACTCGGGCAGCTTTTTCGGACCAAAGACCAACAGGGCAATCGCAAAAATAATGATTAAGTGGGTCGGTTGAAATAGACCTTCGAACATCGAGAACCTCCAGAAAACTAACGCTTCCGCCTTTTCATACGGTACCGGACTGGTAAGGCCCAAGTCAAACGAAGGGCGTTACTGTACTGGCGATTACCTCAGTAATCTTACCCTCGCAGCCCATGCAAATTAAGGTGGAATCAGCGTTCGAGTGGCAGTTCGTTTCACCGTAAAAGGCACAACTCCACTCGACTCAGCAAGCAATCCGTCCCCGGAGAGTTGCGAAGTGAAGTGCAAGGGCGTGTCAGTTATTTTGGTTGTCTTGGCTCTGGTGATGGCCGCCCAATCCAGTGAAACCAAGCCGGCCGGCTGCGCCCAAGTAATGGCTTGGTTGACGGCCGGAGTGCCCAACCCTCGGATTGTTCGGCTCGTTCAAGACCGCGGAATCGCCCACACCTTGGCCCAGCAAGAGATCAGCCAGTTCCGCGCCGCCGGTGCGGACGTAAGTTTGCTTGATACGTTGAGCCGAGTTCGACCGCAAGTTTCCTCGGCCAGCTCTTCAACCTGCATAATTCCTGCGGCCCTGCTGCGGTCTGCAATCGATGCCAAAGCTCAACGCTATCATCAAGCTGAAATCGATCTGCGTCCAGCGATCACGAGCGATCCGAAGAATAGCGCGTTGCATCTGGCTCTCGGCGCCATGCTTATCCGGCAAGAGCGATGGGACGACGCTTTCGACGAGATATCGATCTCCGCGCGCCTCGATCCTGGCTTCCCTGAGACGCACAGCAATCTGTCTTACATTTTCTATCGGCTGGATGATGGTCCGAACGCGATCGCGGAAGCTCGCACCGCTCTGAGCATGGATCCGCGGAATGCCGAAGCATACCAGTTCCTGGGCCTTGCGCTCTATTCAAACGGCCAATATATCGCGGCTGTTCACGCTTTCAATGAGTCGCTTGCGCGCGATGCCGCTAATGCCGACACCTATTACGACATCGGTGTCACGGTGCACGCGCAAGGGGATTTGCCAGCGGCTGTGACTGCTTATCATCAAGCTATTCAATTTCGCGTTACTTTCTGGGAAGCGCATTCCAACCTGGCCTTGGTTTTGCACGAACAAGGCAAGCTGGACGAAGCGATCGCCGAGTATCGCGAAGCCAAACAGCTTGCGCCCGACGAACCTTCCATTCGCAACAATCTAGGAAACACGTATTGCGACAAAGGCGAGTTTGCGTCTGCGGTCGTTGAGTTTCGCGAACTTTATCGACTTCACCCCGAATGGCAACAGGGACACAGCTGTGTGGCTCGTGCCTACTTGTCGAAGAAAGATTATGAGAGTGCAATTCCGGAGCTGCAACTGGCGGTTCAGCAGAATCCAACAAGCTCCACGGAACACCGCCTGCTGGGAGAAGCCCTGGTTCTAAACGATCAACTGGAAGACGGCGTTCGTGAGTTGCGCCTGGCGGTTACGCTGAATCCCGATTCCGACTTAGCCCATCAAGGCCTGGGCACGGCCCTATTCCGACAGCAGCGACTCACGGCGGCCGAAAAAGAATTTCGCGAAGCGGTACGCTTGAACGCTTCTCCGGATAACCACTTCTCGCTCGCTGCCTGCTTGATCACCATGGACCGCTATGAAGAAGCGTTGGCGGAACTGGATGCGGCTGCACGGCTCGATCCAGAACGCACCCTCTACCGTGCGCGGCGCGAAGAGCTTTTGAAGCTGATGAAGGAACCCAGTTCCAGGTGACGAGCGGACAATGCGACAGCATACACTTTCGTCATTTTCAAGCGAGCTGAAATCTTACTTACACTACCGCGGGGCGCGTTGAAGCCGGTGGTTGAGAGATGGCGCTTTCGAGATGTGAAGTTTTTGGGGGACCCATATGATGGATCTGACGCGAACCGCAGCAGTAAGCGCCAAGCCGGGCCAATCGATTCCGCAGGCCGAGGCCGATATGCGAAATGATCTTCGGCACCTGGAGCGAATCTCCGCAGCTGCACCCGGAGCGGCGGTTCACAAATCGTCCGGTTACGGGTTGCCCTGTGCGAAGTGCCGGCTGTACTACCCAGCGAACCTTGATATTTGTCCAACCTGCAACCATAAGGAGCGGATTTCTCCGAACGTGATTCCCGCAACTCCAAAGTCGCAGGCCGCTGCCGACGAGCCAATTCCTGATACCAGCGTAGTCGAGCAAGAGAGAGAAGCGTTCCTTAAAGAATTCAAGACACAGCTCTTTGCTGCGCACGCCGAGGTCGCCAATTCTCCGGTTGCCTGCACTTTAGGGGAGCATCATGTGGAAGGCGCTGAAGCAGCTTCAGTTTGCAAACCTTGCTATGAGCGGTTGCAGGAGCGCGTGGATGTTTGCGAAGCGGCGCTTCATATCGAACTCAAGGATGCGGCACAAATTGTTTACGACGCCGTCTGGTCCGATCCCTCCGATCCGAGCAAAACTTATACCAATGCGGCGAGTGCACTGCTGACGGAATTAAAGAAGCGAGCGGGAGTTTCCAGCATGATTGGACCGTTCCAGCCCTTGGGCAATTGACTCCTTGCATCTGTCACGCGATGAGGTTCAAACCGCTCTTGCCGGCGTAGAAGCTTTGCAATATCGAGGTGGTAGTGTCCGTGCTGGCGGAAGAAGTTGCGCTGGAATTCAGTGTGCTCAGTAAACCTTCCACCAACTGAACAGACTGAGAGGCGGCATTCGCCTCATTGCTTTGCGCGGCTGAAGCGGAGCTTTTCAAGTCACCCAACACGGTTGCAAACGTGGATTGTGCACTGGAGAGATCGTCCGAAGTTAGCGCACTGCCAAGCGCTGAAAGATCGGTGGCTAGTTGAGAGTTGGCCGAGAGCGTGCTTCCGTTCGAAGTGGCCGAGTTTTGTAATACCGTCTGCAAAGTCTGGAACGCGGACTGCGCACTAATGAGATCGCCCGACGAAAGATTGTTTTCCAGGGACCGCAGAGCTTGTTGCTGAGCGGAATTGCTGGACGAGAGAACATCCTGCCCAAGTCCCGCCGCCGAAATCGCACCAATCGACATCGTGAGCCTCTTGCTGATTCCGAACTGTTTAACACCACTTCCGCACCCTCACTCCATTGCAGCTTGTCCAGATTATCGGCTAAGCGTCTGCCAAACTTTAACGGTGATCTCGAAGAACGGTCGATTTTCATTTGGCCGCAATATTCGGATAGCCCGCTAGTTGGCTCCGTCATAGGCTGTCCGTACTATGACTCTCACCACTGTCACTCTTCCTGGCGTTGCTTTCCCTAGCGTTGCAATGGGTGCCATACTTGTCGAGGAAACGTCCAAACGCATGCCTGCGCAACTCAAATCAAGGAATACAAACGGAGATCTTCCGGCGAACATTCTGAATTCCGGGCTCGATCACGACCAGTTCTGGCGGGCGCTGACGGCGCGAGACATTCATTTCGATGGGAAATTTGTGTTTGCGGTCGCGTCGACCGGGATCTATTGCCGGCCTTCGTGTCCGGCGCGTCGTCCGCAGCGTGAGAATGTGATGTTCTTCTCCCGCCCCGATCAAGCCGAGAAGGCTGGTTTTCGTGCCTGTTTGCGGTGCCGCCCGAGATTGTTGAGTGGCGATCCTAGTTCTGATGCGGTGAAGAGAATCTGCCGTTATATCGAGCAGCATCTTGAGGGGCCGGTGACGCTGAATCAGCTGGGAAAGGTCTTCCGTCAAAGTCCATTTCATCTGCAGCGGCGCTTTAAGATGGCTCTCGGAATTACGCCGCGCGAATACGCCGATGCATGCCGGATGCGCAAACTAAAACACAATTTGCAGGCCGGGGATAACGTGACTCGCGCCATGTACGAAGCCGGTTATGGCTCCAGCAGCCGATTGTACGAGAAAACCGCGTCCCAGCTGGGCATGACGCCAGACAAGTACCGCCGGGGGGCGATTGCCGCTTCGATCCGCTACGCGTGCGCCGATTCGCCGCTGGGACGCATGTTGATTGCCGCGACGGAGCGTGGCATCTGTTCGATTCAATTTGCGGACTCCGACGGGCAGTTGATCGAAGACTTAAAGCGTGAATTTCCTTTCGCCGTGCACAAGCTGGACCGGGACGGACTGCAGAGGCGGATCGAAACCGTATTGTCGAAAATGAAGGGAAGGGAACTGAGCGCCACCTTCCCTCTGGACATCCGTGCGACAGCTTTTCAGCGCCGGGTATGGACGCATCTTCAGTCAATTCCATTCGGCACGACGAAATCTTACGTCGAAGTGGCAAAGGCCATCGGTCAACCGACTGCCTGTCGAGCCGTGGCGCGCGCCTGTGCAGGCAATCCCGTGGCCGTGGCGATCCCATGTCATCGGGTGGTTCATGCAGATGGCAGCATGAGCGGCTATCGCTGGGGCGTGGAGCGAAAAAAGAGGCTGCTTGAAATGGAGCGGAAGACTGTTAAATGTGCTGGACCTCAGTCTTAGTCGGACCGGTAAATTACAAGCGAACCAGGTAACGGCATTGCGGCGAAGTTGCCCACAAGTATCCATTCGGATACAATAAAAATGTGAATGTATTTCTCAGGTCGTCCCACTTCGATGCATGGCTATCTAATTTAGCTGACCAAAAAGCAAAGGCTAGAATCCTGGCTCGCCTTGCTAGTGCGACATTTGGGAATTTCGGCGATTGCGAGTCTGTGGGCGACGGTGTTTCCGAAATGCGTATTCATGTCGGTGCGGGGTATCGGGTTTATTACACGCGAACCGGCTCGACCATTTATGTTTTGCTGGCCGGCGGCATAAAGGCATCGCAGGCAAAAGACGTTACCAAAGCGAAGAAAATGGCGCGCGAATTCAAGGGGGCAAACGATGACTAGGAAAACAACTTACAAAGCATTCGATGCGGCAGCGTATCTGGATAACGACGCGGTCATTGCGGAATATCTTTCGGCGGCTGCGGAAGATCCGAACCCCGATGTCTTTGTTGCCGCGCTCGGTGATGTGGCCAAAGCGCGAGGCATGGCGCAGATCGCGAAAGATTCGGGGCTTGGCAGGGAGAGCCTGTACAAAGCTCTAAGTGCGGGCGCACACCCACGCTTTGAAACCATCAATTCTGTCTTGCGCGCTCTCGGGGTAAAGTTCACTGTCATTGCGGAACACGGGAGTTAGGACTCAGGATTTAGCGATCAATTTGGAATTCGGGCCGAAAATGAGGGTATACTCCCGGCCGCTCTGCCTAGTAGTTTAAATTCCCCACGGTCTCTTGCAATCACCGATTTAGCAGGAATTTCCCGCAACTTCCGGATGTCAGAGAACAGTCACCCAGCGCGGACTAATTTGATATTCTGAGAGGAAGTCGAGAGACCTTTCAAAAATCCGAGGAGAATCATGTCTAATCCGAACAAGAGCGGCTTGACCCGTAAGAAGCTGATCAATTTTCTGAACGAAGACCTTTCGCGCGAGTATCAAGCGATCATCAGTTACGTGAATTACTCGCAGGTTCTTAAAGGCGCAGCATACATGAACATCGCGGATGAGCTCACAATCCACGCGAAGGAAGAGCTTGATCACGCGCTTCAAGTTTCGAATCACATCGACTATTTGGGCGGTATGCCATCGGTTACACCTAAGCCGGTACGCACGTCTGAGAAAGCCGAAGAGATGTTGCGATTTGACTTGGAGAACGAGCGAGAAACGATCAGGCATTACAGGCGCAGAGTCAAGCAAGCGGATGAACTGAATGAGTTCGCGATTGCGGAAAGCCTCAGAGGCATCCTGGTGCAGGAACAAGATCATTTGATTTCGCTTGCCACAGCACTTGGAATCGATCCACCAGATCCCGGAATTGCCGATTAAGGGTTCGAAAGGCCTGCCTTCGTCGGGCGAAAAAGAACGGCTGACCCCTCCCCTCCGCAGCCCGTATTCCGTCGGAACGGGGTGCTACGGTAGGGATGACGATCATTACTCCGAGCCCATCATCTCATTCGAGCCGATCATCTTTCGAGTGCCAGATTCATCGGACGTGATTTATCGAGGCATTTCTCCTCGACACGATTGCCCAGTTCACCAAGGCCAGTACGATCGTTGCGAGCAAAATTAAAGATTGACCGAAGTCTACGCGCGTGGCCAATAGGAGACATAGGGCTATGCCGAAAACGGCGAAGAAATTTCCCGCGGTTAACGTGAAGAGCGCGGGGGCGTCCGGTGGATTTTTGCGACGGAGGACGGGTAACGCGGCGCAGCCAACGGCATAGTACAGCAGACGGGCTACCGCCGAGAGCGTGACGTTCCACTTGAAATCACCGAGCAGGGCCAATGCCCATACCATGGCTGCAAAGACGAGGATCGATACATAGGGCGTGTGAAATCGGCGATGAACGGCGGCGAATGCTTTGGGAAAGTCGCCTTGTTCGGCGAGGGCGAAGGGGACGCGGGGCATGGCGAGGATTTTGGCGCTGAGATATCCGTAGAAGGAAATGAGTGCGCCGACTGCAATCAATGCGGCTCCAACCGGGCCGATTGCAAAGCGCGCCACGTCGGCCAACGGGCGCGAGGCATGTGCCGCGTTCGGCAACACTCCGATTACGACCCACTGGATCAGTGCGTAGATGGCGGTACAGGCGAGCAGCGCGATGAACAGGGCAAAAGGCGCATCGCGGCGCGGATCTTTGGCTTCGGACATGGGGGCGAGGGCGGTTTCGAATCCGCCGTAGGCGAAGACCAGGAGCAGCATGGCTTTCAGCCATTGGTTGGTTGAAGGGGACGCGACCGGGGCACTGGCGATTTGCCAATGGCGGCTGTGAAGGACGAATGCGCCGAGCAGGATTACTGCGAACAGCGGGATCAGTTTGGCGGCGGTAAAGAAGTTGCTTACTTGGGCTCCAGCGCGTACGCCCCGGATGTTGATAAGGGTAAGAAGCCCGACCAAAGCGGTAAGAATGAGAGCGCGAGGCATTGGGTCTTTCGCGTGCGGAAAGAACTCGCCTAAGTAGATAACGAATAGGTTGGCGTTGGCCGCGGGCGCCGCCACTTGGCCGAGCCACAGCATCCAGGCGGTTTGAATGCCCATCAATCGTCCGAAGGCGACGCGGGCATAGAGATAGGGGCCGCCCGCCTGTTGAAAGCGCGAGGCGACTTCGGCGAAGCACCCGATGATAACGCTCATGCCGGCGCCGGCGGCGAGCACCGCGTAGGGACTGTAGTTGCCGATGAGAGCGGCGACGGTCGAAGGCAGGCCAAAGACTCCGCTTCCGATGATGGAGTTCACCATCAGCGCGACCAGACTCCAGCGGCCGATGGCGCGCGTAAGTTCGTGTCGAGTGGCGTTTGCGGGAGCAGTTTCCATCATGCGGTTTTGTATCACAGGGCCACCGTGCTCCAAAACATCCGGGTTCTGGGTTCTGCCTGGATTTATTCAGAAGCGTCTGCGTTTTAGCGGAGCCGGGTCGACGGGTCTGAATGATCCCTGGTGACTTCGGAATGACTTACGATGCACCGTTCGAAATTCAGTCGCAATAAGCAAATTTGAACGTCGCTTGAAATCCGCGCCAGTGCGCGGTTTCGCGAGGTTACCCGAACGTTCACCATTCAGCGGACAGAAGTAATCCTTCAATTACCAAAGCGCATGATCGTGGGACATCTATCCGCTTGTCCTTGCCGATGAGATGTTCAAACGACACACGGATCGTCACGCCGACCATGGGGAACGATAAGCAGATGGACGACCTTCACACACGGATGGTGAGAGTGACCGAGGACCTGCGGGTGATTCAGCGGGAGCTGAACTGCGCTGCCATGCAAGCGCCCAGCGACCCGGAATTGATGGAAGCCTTGAGCGCACTGCCTGAGACAGAGGCTATCCAGGTGCTGTGCAAGGCGCTCGACCAGATGCGCCACTTTCTATGGTTCTACAGCCAGGTGATGAGCAACGACCCCGAATTGGGCGACAAACTACGCCAGTCGAATGCTGCGAAGACGGTGGAAGACGGGAAGGTAGACACGTCTTTTCTCGATCAGTTGACGCGGGCCGATGAGGCGGTACTATTGCGCTACCTGGCCGAAGCAAAAGACCGCAAACCGAATTAGAGCAGCCTAATACTTCCACTTCATCCATTCGTAGAGACGTAGCGTGCTACGTCTCCATGTTAAGTCGTAGCGTCGATGTGGCGTCAAAAGCCGCGTCCGCGGACGATGGTCTTCCGCACTTCTCCGTCGGGGCTCAATACCACAAGGTTTGCTTCCGCGCCCGGGGCAAGGTGCCCGTGCTGCGCTAGGCCGGTGGCGCGAGTGGGATTCAGAGTCGCGGCGCGCACTGCGTCCTGCAGGCTCCAGCCGGCGAATCGGGTCACGTTGCGAACGGCGAGGTCCATGGTGAGGACGCTGCCGGCGAGTTTTCCATCCATGGTGCAGCGGCCGTCTTTTACATGAATCTTGAGACCGGCCAGGGAGTATTCGCCGTCGGGCATGCCGGCGGCGGCTGTGGCGTCGGTGATCAGAACCGCTCCTTCGACGCCCTTCTCTTTCAGGAAAATTTGCACAACTTCGGGAGCGACGTGAATGCCATCCACGATGATGTCAGCAGTGAGTTGGCTGTCGGTAAGAACTTCGGCGAGGATTCCAGGATCGCGGTGATCGAGCGGCCGCATGGCATTGAAGGTGTGGGTAGCG
>PLUJ01000291.1:23210-23851 GCA_003165455.1 Acidobacteriaceae bacterium
ATGGTCATCATACGCACATGCCCGCGAGCGGCCTGCCAGAGACGTTCGAAGACTCCGGGAGTTGGTTCGACGAGGTATTCCGGGGGATGCACGCCACGGCGTTTATGGCTGAGAAATGGACCTTCCAGATGGATACCGAGCGGGCGAGCCTGCACTGCGTCGTTGTTGCCGGCGTGAGGATCTTGAATCGCTTCGATGGCGTCGGCGAGCCGTTCCAGCGCCTGGTAGGTCTGATCGAGCGGCGCCGCCACGGTGGTGGGGAAATAGCCGGTAACGCCATGAACTGTCAGGAAGCTGTGCAGACGTGGCAATTCGGCCGGTGTGGCCTGCATTACATCGAGGCCGGCGCCGCCGTGCATGTGAATGTCGACGAAACCGGGCGCGAGGATGGCGTCGGCTAGATCGTGGGTGAGATCGACCACGGTTGCATTCTTCGGGACTTCCTGTTGAGACCGCGAGGAAATGGCGGAGATAAGGCCATCCTCCATAAAGACGAGCGGGTTCAGTATCTTTTCCCGCGGCGTATACAGACGATGAGCGCAGAGAACGATCATGGTTGGTCAATAATGGCCGGTCAAATCAAGTTCCGTCGGATCAAGCTTAGTCAGATCACGCAGGGTTCAGTGCCGGTGCGCCACCAG
>PLUJ01000154.1 GCA_003165455.1 Acidobacteriaceae bacterium
ATCTGGCGCAGGGATCTGCTGCATCCCGACGCTCCTCCTGTGCAGATGTATACGTCGACCCGGCAACAGAACGAAGGCCAGTATTCGCCCGATGGTAAACATGTGGCTTTCGACTCAACGCGCTCCGGCGTCTGGAGCGTTTGGTTGGTCGATGTAGACGGCAGTAACCTCGTGCAGATTTCTCACGGTGGGCAGGCCGGCTTTCCACGCTGGTCTCCGGACTCAAAGAAAATCGCGTTTCAGATGGATGAAGGCGGGTCGTTGGGCATCTACGTTGCCAATATCTCAGATCGTCTTCCGCGCAAGCTTCCGATCCGGTTTCGCAGGGCCACCAATCCCGACTGGTCCCACGATGGGAAATGGATTTACTTCCGGACCTTTGAAGGCGTTGGCCAGCAAATCTATCGCTCTCCGGCTGAAGGAGGTGAGCCAACCTTAGTCGTATCCTCGGACACGATTGATGAGCCGGTAGAATCTCCGGACGGCAAGACCCTTTTTTTCCTGCCAATAAGCGGATTAACCCCTCTCAAGATGCTCGCCCTCGGTCAACCTGGCGCGGCATCGCGGTCCGTCCCCGATATGCCCGAAGTTTACAATGACCATCAGTGGACTGTCGTTCCGACTGGTATCTACTTCACTCCGCTATCCGCTCCGCGTACCGTGCGCTTTTACGATTTCGCCACTCGCAAGACGAGCCAAGTTTTCAAGGGTGATCACGACTTCGGGGATGGCATGTCCGTTTCCCCCGACGGGCGATACATGCTTTACTCGCAACTCGACGAGAACAACTCAAGCATCATGCTCGTCGATAATTTCCGTTAACGGATCACGTCCACCTGGAGGTTTGCCACGCAGGGCAGCTATTCTCCCGCTTGCAGTACTGCGAGATGGCATAGCTGGGCACAGGTGGGACAAAAGTCGTGGGGAAGCAGAAACTTTGATGTCGGCGCGTTTGGCAGCTACCTTCGACGTGCACACACGATGTACGATGGAATTTTCTGCAGCGGACCGCATGCCAGCGGCTCTGCTACCTACAACCAGCGCTCGGTCGATCCGCCGACGGGTGCCTTGGGACCAGACCAACAAGTCTATACGTTTAGCTACTACTCCGGGAGCGGGAGCGCAACCGTTCAGTTCGAGGGCGACCTTCTTTTCGCCTTCACTGCCTTCTATAACCAGGGGCCGAATGCGGACCTAGTTGAACATTTACCAGATTCCCAATAGCGGCACACCCGTGATCTCGTGCGGCGCGTCGATGCTGGCGGTCTGCGGGGACTTCACTCACGCCTTGGCTCATCCTTCCGGAAAATATGTTTTCCTGACCGACGCAAGCGGCACAACTGATATCGGCGCAGTCAATCTGAACGCGCAGCAAATTACGCAGACGAGCTCTATCCTGTATCCAGTGCAAGAGTTCAGTCCGGACGGAACGATTACCTATGCGACAAATGATGGAGAAGGAGAGATTGAAATTTATGGCTTCGACGTAGCAACGGGCGGAGTGACAGAAGGAGGGTCGTTCAGCGACTTAGGTTACCTGTTTACGGCCGAGAGGAAGTAAAGGGGACGGGGCTGCGCCACGAGTGAGATCGGCGAAGGGTAAAGACGTGTTTGGGGATTCAGTTCATAGAAAGCGCGCTCGATGAAGCTGGTAAAGTCGCGCCGCAGGATAAATTGGTATTTCTGAGCTGAGAGCAGAGTAGACATCAGAATTCTCCTTGTTTGGGGGAAGTCGGAATCGCGCATTGTTCGCCGCTCGCAGACTCGGGTATGGATTCGGATTCTAAAGTAGCTTCCGACTGTCGGATTCGGCGCAGTTATGTTCTCCACCACCATCTGATCCTCGGGGCCGGTCACGATACTGTGCGTAATGCTTTCGTGAGAAAAGTGGTGCGGCGGATTGTGGTTCATCCGGATCGAATAGATGTAGAAGTCGAGAGGCAGATACTCCGCTCCGCACTTGCCGAGAGCCGCAATCATCCAGTCCACACAGCACCCGGCAACTGAAATCGGGCGGTGACGTAATCCGGCTGGTGATCGAAGCGCGACTCAAACGTTGCGGCGGGGAGATGGGTTTGATCCTCGTTCCCGATCGTCGGGAACGAGATCCATCGCGGCCCACTTCGTCACTCCTGAAAGCTCTGGCGCGTGCACGTACCTGGCAGGAATGTGATTCTGGCTGGAGAAGTTTCCGGGCGCAGAGCGCTCGCACACCGGGTTGGTCTGAACGATCGCTACGTGGGTCGGGTTTTGAACTGTGCTTTTCTCGCTCCCGACATCGTAGAAGCCATTCTTGACGGACGGCAACCCTCCACACTGACGTTTGCAAAGCTGACGCGCAGCCTACCCTTCAGCTGGATTGAACAACGAACGCAACTCGGATTTCCAGCGCTGCGTCTGTCGAAATAATTATCGACATCCTCGACAAAAATTTTCCCTGTTCCGAACCTTATCAGGGAATTAAATTCCCTGATCTCTCCTGAAAATTCCCTGTTAATTTACATGACTCTAGACTGCCTATCCCCTACAAATCCCGTGGAATGTGCGCGGTAGAAGCAATGATGTTCGATTTGGACATACTAAAATTGCGAAATTCCCTGTATTTTTCCCTGTTA
>PLUJ01000227.1 GCA_003165455.1 Acidobacteriaceae bacterium
CTTCGCCGATATCTTCGAGGTGAAGTCGGGTAACATCTTGCGCCGCGGGCGGATAACTACGGAGTGGACGGCGGGGAGCCAGCAACTTCGCACGACATATCGCAACGGCGATTTCAGCCGGGCGGTCACCATCGTTCCGGCACATGCGCCGACGGAGGCGGTGTACGCCAATGGCCGCCTGACNNGACTGAGCTTTGAGGTCGCGCTTGGGCCGGGAGAGGCCTGGCACGCATGTCTTCTGTACGCGCTCGACGACAGCGACAGGCATTTCGACGCGCCCCATTATTGCGTTGTGCACAGCCAGAAATCACCCCAGGCCAAGGTGTTAGCGGATTGGGTGCAGACTGTTCTCAAGATCCAAACAAGCAATGAGGAATTCTATCGCCTGTATCGTCAAGCGCTCGAAGATATGGCCGCACTTCGTCTTCCGAGTGAGGGGACCGACCATATGGTTTTCCTGCCAGCTGCCGGCCTCCCTTGGTTTGTCGCTCCGTTCGGCCGTGACAGTTTGATCGTCTCGTTGCAAAACATCCTTGTATATCCGGAGTTCGCCTCCGGAGCGTTAGAAGTTCTTGGTTCGATGCAAGCCAAGGAAGATGATCCCTATCGTGATGCGGAACCCGGCAAGATCTTGCACGAGCTGCGTTACGGCGAACTGGCCCACTTCAAACTGATTCCGCACACTCCTTACTATGGCGCCGCCGATGCCACGCCACTCTATCTGATCACACTGCACGCGGCTTGGCGTGCTATCGGCGATCGGGCGCTGCTCGAACGCCATCTTGACACCGCGGAGGGCTGCCTGTCCTGGATCGATAAATACGGCGACTTGGACGGCGATGGTTTCCAAGAGTATCGAACCCGCTCTTCGGCCGGTTACGAGAATATGGGGTGGAAAGATTCCGGCGACGCTGTCGTTAATTTGGACGGCTCATTGGTTAAGGGGCCGAAGGCACTCTGTGAGCTGCAGGGGTATGTCTACAGTGCATGGGTGCGCATGGCCGAAGTTTTCGATGCTTTGGACAGGCCCGACCGCGGGGCGGAGTTGCGTGCCAAGGCGGCCGCACTGTTTGAGCGATTCAATGAGGCTTTCTGGGACGAAGAGTCCGGCTTCTATGCTTACGCACTGGATGGCGAAAAGAAGAAGGTTCTTACCGTGGCTTCCAACGCCGGACACTGCCTGTGGTCGGGCATCGTGCCCCCGGAACGCGCCAAAAAGGTGGTGAAGCGCCTGATGGCGGCAGACATGTGGAGCGGGCGTGGGATCCGTACGCTATCGGCACTGCATCCTTCCTACAATCCGTACAACTATCAGACCGGATCGGTTTGGCCGCATGACAATGCCATAATCGCATTGGGACTCAAGTTTAATGGCTTCGGAGTCGAGGCTGCGCAGATCGCACGCGATATCAGCGAGGCCGGATCCTACTTTCAGCTCAATCAGCTGCCAGAACTCTACACCGCGTTGGCTGAGGACCTGACGACTTTCCCGGTGCAATATATCGGAGCGAACGTGCCACAGGCTTGGGCGGCTGGGTCCGTCTTCATGCTGATGCAGGCCATGCTGGGGTTTCTTCCGGACGCACCCCGCAACAAGCTATATCTCGATCCATCCCTCCCAGCATGGTTGCCAGACTTGACGGTACGCGACCTCCGCATTGGCAAGCATATATTCGAGATCCGCTTTTCCCGCAGGGACGACCAGACTCAGTTCGAGGTCTTAAAGGGCGATGCGAAGATCGTCGAGCGTTGCGACCTGCAGCAAAAGATCGCGCGCCTGAAGATCGAATCCGAGCGGATCTAGCGGTGCAAGAGTTTCTCTTGATCGGGCGGGACGGCACCAAGGGAAGGGAACACTTCGAGTAACCATTCAGCTTCCGGTGTCTCGGACGGGATCGCGCATCCCGGGTTCTCAGCACTCTCTTTCAGAGAGTGTCGTTTTGGTGTTCGTGATTCCGAGAAGATTATTCCAATCAAGATGCTGCATTGAATTTTAACAATTTGCCTGGTCCAGAGTGTCCGAGGATTTGCTTAGAGATTCCTGTGGTTCGTCAGAACGTCACAACAGGTAGGAGCTTCCCTCGTTTGGTGTGTCAGCCTGTTGATTTCGTTGCTCCAGCGATGTTACGCCCGTGCAAAGGCTCTACCCGCGAACGAAAGCTCGCCCGCGCGGTTCTGATTGGGACAATGAGAGTCGCTCAGGCGATCCCGGTTGATGGATTGTCGGAGGCCAAGCTGCAACAGGGTAACGATGGTGCAGTCCACCGAGCCGAGGGAAGGATTGGATTCTACCCTCAGCCCTACATCGGATCATTGCTGGTCGACCGGTTGGTGTGTCCTTCGCGAGTCCGAGGTGCGTCCGATCTTCATGGTAGTAGCGCACATACTCGGACAGCAGCCGCTTGAGGTGCTGCTCATTCAAGACGATCACGTGGTCCAGCAGGTCTCGTCGGCAACTTCCAACCCAGCGCTCCGCCATACCGTTCTGCCACGGACTGCGAAAGACAGTGCGGGTGGGGTGGCTTCCCAAGCCTCTCACCGCCGAAAACACATCCGTTCCGAACTTTGAGTCGCGATCAAACAAAAGGAATCTGTGCGCCGACACTTACGGCCATGCCTCCCGCAGCTGCTGGACGATCCAGAGAGCATTCGGATTTCGGGTCACGTTGAAACGCAGGATTGTTCTCCGATCGTGGCCGATGACGAAGAAACAGTACAGGACGCCAAAGGTGAGCGTCGGTACGGTGAAGAAGTCCATAGCGGCAATTGCCTCGCGATGGTTCCGGAGGAATGTCAGCCAGCGTTTGGCCGGATCTGGAGTTCTCGGAATTCGCCGGAGCCATCGCGAGTCAGTGGCTTCCGATAGGCGGAAGCCCAGTTTGAGCAACTCGCCGTGAATGCGCGGCGCTCCCCAGGTTGGATTCTCNNTGAAACCCAAGTCCAATACAACCGGAAGCCAGCCCGATGCCACTGCACCACGGTTCGAGGAGTAACCAAGACGAGAGGCTTCGTCCACCCCGACCAGAACGTTTTCAAGGCGATCCAGAACAGCTTGTGCAGAGCTGTCAATCGAACGGCGAGGGCGTTTGGCGTGCAGAGCCAGCAATTGCTGACGGAGAGCGAGATTTTCAAGGATCAGATCCTCTCTGGAACGGAAGGCTATGGCAACCCATCCCAGGAGATGTCGGAGCGACGTGACGATGGCCAAGATCATGCCCCGAATCTTATCGAAACACGCCTAATCACGCTTTCTCCAAGTCATTTATTCTCCGGGTGTACGAGGTTTTGACGAGGGACAGCCGGCATGCTAGCGGTGCTACGAGCCTGGAAGCAGGCGACGCAGTTCTCGTCCGAAGAGGATTGGGTTTTTGCTTCGCCGGCCCGGCTAGGGCGCCTCCCTTGGTCTTACGATCAAGTTTGGAGAACGTTTCGGAACGCCGGGGCCAACTCGGGCGTCGGAATGTTGGGGACTCACAGCATGAGGCATACGTATCGCTCATGGCTTGACGCCGCCGGAACCACGGTAGCGTGGCCCCGGTTCTTTGATTCAGGGATCATGACGCCGAGGGCGTTCGGCGATCCTGGTGGGAGCTTTAGGACTGGATTCGAACAGGGCGCACTCAAGTACGTGGGGAATATCCCGCTGCAAAGTAAATTTGGCATTGCGACCACATTCTCGACACTCTGGAAAGATCTCCCCGGCCACACAAATTACGTCTATAGCTGAGCTGTGCTCGCGAGCATGGAAAGCCCGGTAATGTCCTGAAACCTCAACAACGGCTCCCGCACGGAAAGTCGGCGAAATGTAATTAGCCATTTTGCTAGATGCTCTCCTTTAAATGTTATTGAGGGGCAAAACTAGATGGGAGTACAAACTGACCGGTCTTCGGAGCTGTTGGTCTGTTAGATTCGATCTCGCTCGTGAACGAATCGCGTGTCAAAGCGGAGTCGCTCAGACTGCCATCCAGCAGAAATCCCCTCAGCGCGACGCTGCTTATCCTGGCATGTTCGAGAGCCTCGATGTAGTCTGTTTCATTCTCGTAAAGCATCCTTTGCAGGTTGAGGACGCGAATGAACGACGCCGTCATTTCACCGTATTGCCTGGTCATGAGCGCGTAAGCTCGCTGCAGGCGAGGAAGGATCTCGGTCCGATATCGGTCGGCAGTCAGGCGGGCGCTTCGATAGCCTTCGGTGTACATTGCGGAACGCTTGCGAAGTGTGAGGTCGACTCGGGTGAGGTCGTCCTGTGCGATTTCGAGGTCGGCGCGAGCAGCCGCGATGGCACCCTGGTTGCGGTCCCAAACATGGAGATGTAAGCCAACCTCCGCAAAGCCTTGCAGACCAACCTCGCGGTTGGGAGACGCGTTGAGCAATTCGTAATTCTGTTGAAAGCCGCCCTTGAAAGTAATATCAGGGACCACCTCATGTTGCGCCCGGCGCAGCGCAGCTTCAGCACGCTCGACGCCCGCTTGCGCAGATTTTCTGACGGGGCTAGACGTGAGTAGCGAAGCTAACAATTGTCCTTCGTCTAGCGAAGGTATCTCAGTGTCGATTGCTCCGGCGACGCTGCCCTCAGGGAGGGAGGGCACACCCACCACTGAAATAAGCGCCTCCCACTCACGCCGCAGCATGTGCTGGCTGACCCCGGCAGCGATCTCCATGCTCTGTTCTTCCGCCTCGGCCTCCAGGACCTCTGTTTCATCAGCTTCACCGACATTATCAAGTTGACGCACAACTCCCACCGTGGTCTGGGCGATGGTAACCAAATCACGGTCGACCGCGAGTCTTTCCTGTGCTGCGAGCGTATGGTAATAGGCCATGCGTACGTCATTTTCCACCCGGTAGAGTTGCGCTTCGGCCTCCGCCTGGCGATCCTTTACTTCGCTGGCACCCACCTTGCGATCAAGCCCAAGCTTGCCGCCAAGAATGATGGGCTGTTCGACAAAGAATCCCTGCTCACCACCACCATAAGTTCCACCCTGGATTTCGTCGCCCTCGTAGCCGATCGTCGGGTTTGGATATAACCCGCTTTGCCGCTGCCTGCCGCGCGCCGCCTCAACCGCCCGTTGTGCCTGCGCCAGAGTAGGATTGTGGGCAGCCGCCATATGTTCCAGATCTTCGAGCTGATAGATTGGGCCGGGCACGATGCGCTGCGAATCTCCCAGGTGCGGGAACTGCGGCATCACTTCAGGAATCGAGCCGTGATGGTGTATCTCCACTTCGGGCTGCTCGGCCATGGGAAAGAATACTTTGGGCTCCGGCAAAGGTCGCTGCTCAGGGTTCTTCTGATCTGTATTCTGGGACCCATTCCCGGGCCGAGAATTAGGGGCTGGCTCTTGTGGGAAAACCGGTGCTGATAACAGCACGCAACACGCGAAGATGCGCGCAAATACTGCAAATCGCCGCCTCACTCTCGACCTCCCTCATGATGATGGTTTGAGTGGTCCGTTGCCGAAGAGGCTGGGCTGATATACCCGTTGCGAATATCTCGCACGACATCATCATAGAGATCGGGCGGTAGCACTCGCACCAGGCTCATCATCCCCATCATCATGGCACTCCAGTTCCTCGGTAAACCGTTGTTTTGCGGCTTGGCTACGGCTTCATCCATGCCCATGTCCATGAATGCATCCTGGGGAAAACCAGGAACTTGATTCGCGCCCGCCGCGATGGGCGCATGATGCACATGTTCGAAGCCAATGTCGTCAGCAAGGGTCTGCATCTGGCGAAGCGCCCGGTCGTCCTCGTTGTCAGCAGTCATCATCATGCGATCGCCGAGCAGATCGCTCATCGCATTCATATTGTGGTGCGGCATATGGCAGTGGAGCATCCACTCACCCGGATTGTTGGCGACGAATTCGATGTCGCGCGCTTGTGCAACGCCCACTAGAACTGTATTCATCGGCCCCCACATTGTTTCAGGCTGTCGCCCAGCTTCCGTGCCCGTCACAACAAAGGTATGACCGTGCAGATGGATGGGGTGGTGATCCATGCCAATGTTGACCACTCGAATGCGCACCCGACTGCCGAGTCGCACAATTAGCGGGGTGGTCATGGGGCTCACGACACCATTTAATGTCAGCCAGTTCCATTCCATGTTGGCGGTGTTCGGTACTGTGTTATTCGGCAGCACGGCCCACTCTTGCAGCACGACTCCAAAATCGTGATCTACCGCAGGAGCGTGTGCTTGCTGGGGATGAAGAATAAACAAACCGACCATTCCCATCATCTGCTGCATGGGCGAATGCGAGTGATAGAAGAATGTGCCGTTCTGATGAACTGTGAATTCGTATGCGAACCTTGATCCAGGCGCGATTGGCTTCTGGGAGAGGTATGGCATTCCATCCATGGCGTAAGGGATTTCCAGGCCATGCCAATGGATTGCGGTCGATTCCGGCAGATGATTTTCCAGAATCAGGCGGACACGATCGCTCTGGTTCACCTGGATTGCGGGGCCCGGGCATGAGCCGTTGAAGCCCCAGCAATCGATCGTCTTCCAGGGCGCGATTTTTCGCTTCACCGGTTCTGCTGTGAGTTGGAATACCTTGACTCCATTGTCGATTGTGAAAGATAGGGCCTGAACGTCAGGCGTATTCACTGGCAATGGTGTCGAATCATTGGGACGATCCGATGCCCGCTTTCGATTCATGCCAAGCAGCCGCGAGGCACCGCCGAGAACCGTCGCTGCGCCGATTGCACTTTGGATAAACGTACGCCGTGAACTCATGGTCCCTCGTGGTGTGTCCTGCGACGGCAGATCGAAGGCTCAACGCAATTTTTTCTCTTATCGCACTGACAAAATCCGGTCACCGCCGAAGAAGATTGAAACGATTCCAGGAAAGGCGGGGGCAACCCTGCTAGACACACGGTCCTTTTCACTTGACGATCTGGTTTTTGCAATTCAGCCCCGTTCGGAAGAAAGGTGCGTTCACTGCAACACTTCGTTTAGTACACTGTGGTCAAAGGCAAACCGCATCGGGCTGGAAGTCCCGATGAGCACCGCCGTGCAACGTTGATTTGAAGACATTGCACCTGGAGGAATGAATTCATCCCTCCAGAACAGGAATCAGCCTATCCAGGTCGTCCACAGTGGCATCTGGCGTGATTCCCAGTTCATCTTCAGGAAGACTCCACCGGTTGACCCAGCACGTCCAGAACCCAAAGCTTTTGGCCCCGGCGATATCCCAGAAATTCGACGATACAAACGCAATCGCACTGTCAGGCACGCCCAAATGCTGCGAAACCAACCCGTACACACGCGGACTTGATTTATAGATCTTTACTTCGTCAGCGCTGATCACGTCGCTAAATATGCCTCTCAGACCCGCGTGCTTCACCGCGGCAGCGAGCATCTTCGGCGAGCCATTCGACAAGATGGCCAGCTTATATTGCGACAATTTGCNNATCAACTCTTGGCGCGTCTCGGGAGGGCACTCAAGGCTGAGACTACGGCACGCAAATGTCAGGGCCGATTCCGTCACACTCCAAAAGTCTTCGTACCGTCCAACGAGGCTGCGCAGCCAGGTGTACTCCAGTTGCTTGGTGCGCCATAGCTTGCTCAGTTCAGCGCCCTGGCCGGGGAACTTGCGGTCGCAAAGTGCGATCACCGAATGCACATCGAACAACGTACCGTAAGCGTCGAAAACTAGAGCTTGTGTGCAGGGTTTCACCGTGGCCCGCTCCTCATC
>PLUJ01000033.1 GCA_003165455.1 Acidobacteriaceae bacterium
TTCTCTGCAGTCCGGTTTGTCCGGGAATAATCGCTAAATACGGGCATTTTCTGCATATTTCGGAGGAAGAAGGGCCGACTTTCTCTGCGGTCCAGACTGCGTGGCGGAGGGAAGTGGATTCGAACCCTCGGTACGGTTTTGCCACGCTAAGCCTCGACATATCCGTAGGTTGCAGATAGCAAAACCTTACCAGAGAATTTCACGCTAAATCCCGACATCAGAGCTTTGCAATCAGTCCGGGGTCCATTCGCCATCCATTCGGACTTGAAGGCGAACGCCAGGCGATTCTGTGGCAGAAAGTGGTCACTTTGCCCTGCCCCAGGCAGCCTGATTGGGTTCGCGTGTGACTGCGTGCCTAGCGGCAGTCACAAGACCGAAAGTTTCTCCGGCGGAAAGAATTACTTGAGGCGGATTTCTGATAATTTTCGACTTTTATGCTCGCGCTTTCTCGGCCGTTGTGGCTCGACTTCCCACAAGCCGACTTGAACTAAGCCGCGTTGCGGCGGACGCATGCGCGTGTCACCGTTGCTCCTCTCACCACCCGTGGTTATGAATTCAGTAAAGGAAGATCGAGCGGGCACGGCTTCCGGAATCAACAATGCAGTGGTACGGGTAGCAGGGAACTCGCTATTGCGGTCCAGAATCAGCTCGTCACCGGGCGGTTGGTCGGCAAACCTTACCTTACCGGATTAGGGAAGGGTTGCCCTTGATTCGGGAGTAACCCGCCGTCGCAGGCTCATTGCTCATGCCCGTGATCCACTGCAGGTGCTAGTCTGATGTAATAACGATGAACAACCGTGACATCCAGGCGGCTTGGAAGTATCACGATGTTACGAAACACTCCCACTGGAGTATTCGTAACAATCATCACTTCCTGGATTGGGCGAATCGGCCGCAGCCTTTCAAAATCTATCCGAGGATAGTGCCGTTTCCGCTACCGCGGGACGTGCCGCAAACGGGGGTGGCCGCGCTCTCCGCGATCTCAGAGCCAGTGCCCTCGTCGCTGGGCGATTTGGTACCTGACCTTCATGATCTGGCTCGCATTCTCTTTTTCTCGGCGGGGATTACCAAACAGCGCGCACATCCAGGCGGAGAAATCTACTTTCGGGCTGCAGCCTGCACTGGAGCCCTCTACGAGATTGAGTTGTACGTGGTGACTGGCGATCTATCCGGCCTGGATGCCGGCGTTTATCACTTCAATCCCGCGGATCTCTCGCTAGGGCTGCTGCGAAAAGGTGATTTCCACGGAAACCTGGCTCAGGCGACCGCGATGGAACCCGCGGTGGCTCACGCGCCCGCGACGATCGTCTGTACCGGAACATACTGGCGAAACGCCTGGAAGTACCAGGCGCGCACCTATCGCCATTTCGGTTGGGACAACGGCACGCTGCTGGCGAATATGCTGGCCATTTCTGCGGCTTCGGGGCTGCCCGCCGAGATCGTGCTCGGGTTTGTGGACGGCGAGGTGAACCGTTTACTTGATCTCGATACGCCGCGCGAGGTTTCCTTGTGCCTCGTACCGATCGGGCGCAAATCGAAAAGTTCTCTGCCAGCGCAGAGAGAGACTCTAGCGCTCGCTCTGGAGACAATCGCGTTTTCGGAGGGTGAGGTCGAGTATTCCGCCATGATTGAGATGCACGACGTGTCTTCGCTTCAGACCGAAGAGGAAGTAGCTCAGTGGCGAGGGAAGCAACAGGTCTTCCTACCCTCAACTCCGGCAGGAGAGGAGGTTCAACTGGAGCGCCCGCCCGAAGAAGAGCAACCGAAAGACACAATCGAGCAGGTAATTCTGCGCCGCGGCTCTACTCGAACCTTCGATGAGGCGGCATCCATTACACTGGCACAACTTTCTATTATTTTAGGCCGCGCCACGCGAGGTCTGTCGGCTGACTTCCTTAAGGGTTCCAGCGAACAGTTCAACGATCTTTACCTGATCGTGCATTCGGTGCAGGGGCTCAAGCCGGGCGCTTACTTCTTCCGGCGTGAGCGGAACACTCTGGAACTTTTGAAGACCGGAGAATTTCGCGCTGAGGCCCATCATCTTGGACTGGAGCAGGACCTGCCGGCGGACGCCTGCGTGGATATCTTCTTTCTCACCGGTATACAGCGCATTCTGGAGCAATACGGGAACCGCGGCTACCGGGCCGTCCAGCTGGAAGCGGGCGCAATCGGCGGAAAGATGTACCTGGCTGCGTATGCCCAGCGCCTAGGTGCAACCGGGCTAACCTTCTTCGACGACGATGTGATTGACTTCTTTTCACCGCACGCAAGGGACAAGAGTGCCATCTTCCTGCTTGCGATTGGCAAGCCGCTGAAACGTAAACCACAATAGAGCTAACTCCCGGATTGTCGGCCAACCCTACCTTACCGAGTAAGGTAAGAGTAGCCCGTGATCCGCTCAGAATCGATGCCAAGTGCGGAGATCACTTCCTAAAAGACGACTTCTGGCCCGGAATAGTTTCCGGTTAGCCTGCAACTCGGACACGGTCGCCAAAGTTGCCCACTTCTCCCTGCGGTCCTTGCCCATTTGTATTAACTATGGTTAACTAGATGACATCATCTCTGGTTAATGATTAAAAGAGGGAAACATTTCGCTTTAGAGCAAATGGGTAAGGAATTTATGGCGCGGGCAGTTCGCTTTGCCTTTCTTGTGTTGACCGTGGCGTGCCTCCTCCCGGGGGAAGCGCTGGCACAAGGCGAAACGACGAGCGCCATCGTTGGCGAAGTAAGGGACGTGACTAATGCAGTTGTACTGCGCGCTACGGTGACGATCACCAATCGCGAGACCGGCCTAAAGCGCAGCGCCAGGACCGATGACGCAGGGCGGTTCAATTTCCCACAGTTAAAGCCTGGCGCCTACTCGGTCAAAGCGGAAGCTCTCGGCTTCGAACCGCGGCAAAATGACAATGTCGTCGCGGGTCTGGGCCAGAAGCAAACCGTGGATTTCACGCTCAAGATCGCTCGATCCAATGAGGTAGTTGAGGTCAGTAGCGAGGCTCCACTCATCAACCCGGAAAACGCAAACACATCCACCACTCTGAGTGCGCCGGCGCTTGAGAATCTGCCGAATCCCGGTGGCGACCTAACCTACCCTCTGCAGTTTGCCCCTGGGGCGCTCATCAACACGGCGGGCAGCAGCAATGATTTCGTCGGCGGCACAAACGGGTATGGCAACGTCGAGTTTAACGGCCTACCCGCCCTCTCCAACGGCTACATCGTTGACGGACTGGAAACCAACGACCCGCTCACCAATCTCAACAGCGGCCTTTCCACCAACCTGGTCCTGGGATTGAATTCAATCTCGGAAGTGACCGTCAACACTCTTTCCTATTCCGTGGATCAAGGGCGGTATGGAGCATCCCAAATCGATTATGTCACCAAGTCCGGCACGAATCAGTTTCACGGGAATCTCTATGAACTGTGGAATGGCGCGCTACTCAATGCAGCGGACTACTTTACGAATGCGACGCCGGGAAACCACAAGCCGGGGGCAACTGTAAATCATTTCGGAGGCAGTGTGGGCGGTCCAATCCTACACAACAAACTGTTTTTCTTCCTCGACAGCGAGTGGGTTCGCATCGC
>PLUJ01000111.1 GCA_003165455.1 Acidobacteriaceae bacterium
CTCAGGAAAGCTCTCGATATCTCCGGCAATGTTTGCCGAGTCGGCAGCATCGCGCACCTCTTCATCGCTCGCCGATTCCACTCCCAGCGCTATGTTTTCTCGAATACGGTCGCTGAACAGAAAAGTTTCCTGCGGTACAAAGCCGACATTCCGCCGCAGCGACTCCAGCGAAAAATCCCGGACGGGCCGTCCATCCACCAGAACGGAACCTGGCGCGGCATCGTAAATCCGCGGGATCAAATTCACCAGCGTACTTTTTCCTGAGCCCGTGGGACCCACGATCGCCATGCTGCTGCCGGCTGGAATCTTCAGGTTCAGATCCCGCAAAACGCGTTTTCCATCGTACTCAAAATTCAAGCCGCGAAATTCAATCTCCCCTTGAACCTGCCGGTCTTGCGCACCCGGCTCATTCTTAATCTCGGGCTGCTCCTGCATGATCTCATTCAGCCGCACCAGCGACGCCGTGCCCCGCTGGAAAATGCTTACCACCCATCCCAGCGCGATGATCGGAAACGTAAGCTGCATCATGTAGATATTGAATGCCGTGAACGCGCCAATCTGCATGCGGCCGGCCAAAACCTCCCGTCCTCCCATCCAGAGAATGAGCACCAACGCTAGCCCTAGCATCAATTCCAGGGTTGGCCACAGCATTCCCATCAGCCTCACGAGTTTAAGACTGCGTGACACGTATTCTTCATTCGCCGTCTCAAAGGCCGCGATCTCCGCCTCCTCCTGCACATAGGCACGGACCATGCGTGCCCCGGAGAAATTCTCCTGGGCCCGTGCGGAGATGTCGGAGAACATCGCCTGAATCCGCTCGAACCGTTCGTGAATTCTGCGTCCGAAGTATTGAATGGTCACGCTGACAATCGGCAACGGCAGAAAGGCGTATAGCGTGAGCTTGGGGCTGTTGTGCACCATGAACCACAATGCCGCCGCCGTGAACACAATCGTGTTCGCCGAATACATAATCGCGGGGCCCATGAGCATCCGCACCGCATTCAAATCATTGGTGACCCTGGCCATGATGTCGCCGGTGCGCATGCGCTGGTANNTCGTTGCGCAGATCGAATTCAATGTCGCGCGAGATTCCGATCAAAACCCAGCGCGTAAGAAATAGGAAGACCCCTCGGATTGCCGCCAGCGCCAGAACCTGCAAAGTGAAGATCCAGAGTTTGTGCCGCGTCACTCCGCCAGCCAGGCTCTGGGCGGCATTCCCAATCACGCGAGGCAATCCGGCCAGCGCTCCGTTGCTGAATAGAATGCAGAGCGCGCCAACAACAAATCCCCAGCGATAGCGCTNNGCTTGAGATAGGGCAGCAGCGGACGCATCCTTTTTGGGATCATGTGAGAGAAATAAAGCGTTAATGAATTTTATCAGCAGGCGGGAAGAACTAAGCTGGGGAACCGATTACAGCTGAACGGGCCGGCATTTCATTTCGAGCGGAGAGTTCCGCGCGAATCTTTAGTTGTTGAAGCGGACAACGTCAGTGTTTTGACGTCACTGTTTACCGCGCCTTGCCAGCAGCAGGAGAATATCTCGTCCAAAGGCTACCGCGCTTACCGCCGCCAGAACCATTCCCCAGGTGGCGAAGAAGACCCATCCAGCATCGAAGATAAAAGTTTGTGCCATTTCCATGGCTTTCCTCTGGTGGCGCTTAGTGAAAAAACACCCGGCAAAAAGCCGCGGGGTCAGGAACCCCTAACCCCGCGCCGCAGTTATACCACGCTCCAGGCAAACTACCAAGGCGAAGTAGTACTATTCTTGAGGCGCAGGCGTGCTTTCGCTCTGCATGCGTTGCTGCATCCTCGCTTCGCGATTAGCCTCAAACTCCTTCATCTTGGTTTGCTGATCGGGAGTGAGCAATTGGAAGAGCTCGTTGTGAATGCGGGCTTCATTGACCTTCATCTGCACAAGACTCTGCGATTGCTGCGACACCAGCGTTTGCACCTTGGCCGCATCGTAGGTGCCTTCTTCATATTGCTTCAGTTGCGATTCCAGCTGGTGCATCTGCTGCATCAGCGGCGTCATTGTGGGTTTCTCTTTCTGCAGCACTGCCTTCATCTGCGCCTTCTGGTCGTCCGTAAGATCCAGATACTTGGCGAAGAATTGGAACTCGTGCCCCATCCCAAATCCCGGGCCATGAGCAGGGGGTGTGGTCGCGGTCGTGGTATCTGTGGTCTGGGAGTTTGCCAGAGCGCTGCCCAACATGACCGCCAGTGCTGCGACGATAAGGCGAAAACGAATCGATTTCATAGACTTCCTTCCTTGAAGCCCGGTTCCAAACGTTTCGGGAACTTCGGACTTTTGGGTACATTCATAGGAACACGATTTCGGCTCCGAAGTAGTAAAAAGTGAGTAAAACCGGGTAAAGTTTTGTCATTTGGAATCGAAAGCTTTTGTGACAATTCTTTACCCTTGACTGCATGCAGGTGGTGCACAATGAAAAACGGGAATATGGAACGCATTTTAATTATCGATGACGACGTGGAACTTTGTACACTCGTTGGCGAATACTTGCAGGCTGAGGGCTTTACCGTGGAAGCGGCGCATGATGGCGAGAGCGGATTGCAACGGGCCGCCGGCGGTGGTTACCTGCTGGTTGTGCTTGACGTGATGCTTCCCGGTATCAATGGTTTTGAAGTACTGCGCCGTCTTCGATCCACTTCGCGGCTACCAGTGCTGTTGCTGACTGCGCGCGGCGAAGATGTCGACCGAATCGTCGGACTTGAAATAGGCGCTGACGATTATCTTCCGAAGCCGTTCAATCCTCGCGAACTGGTGGCACGGATTCGCGCCGTTCTGCGGCGCAGCGGAGGCGACAAATCATCTCCCGCGGCTCCCGAGATTGTTCGCGTGGGGGAGATCGAGCTCGATCCCGCAACCCGCAGCGTCCGCCGCGACGGGCAACCGGTGGACCTTACATCCGTAGAGTTCAACTTGCTGGAAGTTTTGTTGCGGGAAGCCGGTCGCGTCGTCCCCCGCGAGCGGCTCGTCAATGCGGTTTTAAGCCGTAAGTTTTCCCCATTCGATCGCAGCATCGACATGCACGTCAGCAAAGTTCGGAAAAAGCTTGGCGATACCGATAACGACGAGCACATCAAAACTATCCGCGGCGTCGGTTATATTTTTGCGCGGCCGCGAGAAAAGGCCAGCACGTGAGGAGTCTTTTCCTCAAGATTTTCCTCTCTTTTTGGGTGGCGCTAGCCCTCTTCCTGGTGCTCGCCATTCTCGTCACGCTGGCTTTCCGTCCCCGTAATGCCACTTGGGAAGCCATGCGTACCACCACGTTGAATGACTCTGTTGCCGCCTATGAAGAGGGCGGCACAACGCAACTGGGGCAATATTTCGATAATTTGGACGCATCGCAGCATGTCCGCGCCTATCTCTTCAATGAGAATGGCGAGGAGCTTTCGCATCGTCCCACTCCCGATTGGGCAGTCCGTGTAGCTTCTGGCGGGAAACGAGCGCCGCATGACGGAGTGTTTTTTCCCCCTCCGCCCGTCCAGCGCGAATCTCGCGCGTCTTCCGATGGCTTGCACCGATATACGCTTGTGATGGGCTTGCCTCCCGGCCCGCGATTCTTTTTCGGGCCGCGCGGAATGCCGGTGCCCGGTTTGATCATTGCCGTTCTCTCTTCGGGCATCGTCTGCTATTTTCTCGCCTGGTATCTGACCAAGCCGGTGGCACGGCTGCGCGCCGCCACCCAGAAACTCGCGGCTGGCGATCTCACGGCACGCGCTGGAGACCCACGCAGTCGCGGCCGCGACGAGATTGCCGGTCTGATCCGCGACTTCGATACCATGGCGAGCCGCCTGGAAACACTGGTCAAGGCACAATCGCGTCTGTTAAATGACATCTCTCACGAATTGCGTTCTCCGCTAGCCCGCCTGAACGTGGCGCTCGGCTTAGCCCGGCAGCGCTCCGGATCGGAAAGCGCCAGCATGCTGGAACGGATCGAACTCGAAGCCAGCAGATTGAACGAGCTGATCGGGCGGTTGCTTAAATTGGCGCGACTCGAGGATGGCGAGCAGCGTGTCCCTTCAACCCCAGTTCCACTGGACGAGATTGTCTTGAGCGTCGCCGAAGACGCAGAATTCGAAGCCCAAGCGCGCCATTGCCACGTTCGCAGCGACATTGCCGAAGGCAATTGGGCGGTTCGCGGAGAATCCTCGCTGCTCCACAGCGCGATCGAGAATGTGGTGCGTAACGCCATCCGTTACACGCTTGAAGGTTCCACGGTAGAGATCCAACTGCGGCGGAATGAAAATTCGTCTGGCAACGAAGCTATCGTCGGGGTCTCGGATAGTGGATCGGGGGTTCCGCCCGATGCTTTGGAGAAGTTGTTCCAGCCGTTCTATCGACTGGATGACGATCGCGGCCGTCAGACCGGCGGTGTCGGTCTTGGCCTGGCAATCACGGAAAGAGCTGTGCGCTTTCACGGTGGGCGGGTTGCAGCCTTCAATCGCGCCCAAGGTGGCCTGCTGGTGGAAATTTATCTTCCTCTTCTCGCAATGAGCACGGTCCTGAAGAATTCCGCCCCACTGCCGGCAGAGCAGGAAGCGTAGGCAAGGCAGCGCTGCCCAAGGGCACTCGAATTCGTCAGTAGAAAACTACCAAGCCCCGCAATTCTCAGGGGATCGAGGCGCTCCATCTTATAACTTCACTTATAACTTCAGGCAACTCGATGTCGTTTGCAGGGTTCCAATGAGCAGCCGGGTTTGCTCTTCCCGCGTATTCCTGATACACAAATGGATGGCAATTCAAGCCCATCTAGAATGGTTTGACGGCCATTGCGGCCGGAAAGCGTAGCTGTGCGTTTACAGGAGATAAAGCGAAGCATGCGGAAAAGATTCACCTGGGTTTTGGCAGTGGCAGCTCTGGTATCGGTCGGATTGACGGTGGCGTGCAGCAGCAAGTATTCGGCGTCCAATAACGGACTGATTGTGGTCTCTACTCAAGGCAATGCCGTGATGGACAGCTTCAGCCTTAATCTGGGAAACGGCCATGTCACGCAAATCTACAACGTAAATGGCCCTCCCACCAATGGAGTCCCGACTGCGGTTGTGCTCGACCCTGCTGGCGCGAATGCGTATTTGCTGGTCACCCAGAGCACTTTTGTGAATCAAAGCTCAACCGGAGTGGAGTCCTTCCCGGTGGGCTCGGATGGAAAGCTTGGGTCGGGAACAACCACCACGTTAGCGAATGCGACCTTCACGCCCTCAGCGGGGGGCGCAGCCGAGTCGGTGCCCGTAATGCCAGTCGGCATGGTGATCGACTCCAGCGGTAAGTTGCTGTTCATCGCCGACGCAGAGACCAGCGACAAGTCTGGAACTCCGGTTCCGGGCGCGGTATCCGTTCTTTCCGTGAACAACGGCAGCTTGAAAGAAGTCGCGGGCTCGCCTCTCCTGCTCACCGGATTGCCAGGAAGCACGACCTTGAACACAACGCCCAGCGCTTCGGCCCTTGCGGTCACGCCGACGGTTTTTCCCGCCGCCTATGCCAGTTGCTCGGGTAACGTTGCGCCAACATCGGAGCATCTCTATGTCACCGATTCGAACAACTACGTCGTGCTGAATTATTCCGTCACATCCTCTGGCGCGCTTACCCTGGTCTCTGAGAACGCTACAGGCAAAGTGCCTTCAGGCGTGACAGTGGATCCCTGTAACCGTTTTGTCTACGTGTCGAATGGGCAGCCCGATAATACCGTCAGCGCCTTCACAATTTGTAGCGTGGTGAATGTGCCAACATGCCCCGCGCCGGACTACAGCTTGGTATCGGTGAGCGGCTCGCCGTTTCTAGCCGGATTTGGTCCCGGTCCGCTGATGATGGACGCGTATGCGAATTACTTGTATGTGTTGGATACGCAACAGGGCGCAGTCTCGCCGTTCCGCGTGAGCACCACCACGGGGGCCTTGACTCCGCTTGCCACAACGCTCGTCTCCAACAACGGGTTTCCCATGTCGATTGCGATTCGCAGCGATGATAGCTATATGTTCGTGACTGATTTTAATTCCGCTACTCTGTCGGAATACTCCATCACGCCTTCATCCGGGTTGTTGACGCCATTAACGCCAGTTCAAACCGATAACCAGCCCTGGGGCGTGGCCGTCAAGTAGCGGGAAAAATTGAAAATTGATGATTTTTGATTGGTGATTGCAAAACCTGCCTTCCTCCACGGGTTTCAATCATCAATCATCTGTCAACAATTTCACCCGCTAAGTCGGAATTCTTAGAATCAGATACGCCCCCACCATCGCAAAGATAATATCCGGCGACCACGCCGCGAGCGCGGGCGGAAGCTGGCTTAGGTCGCCCATCGCCTCAAACAGCCGCGAGACCACGGTGTAAATCACGGCGATGCCAACCGCTACTGCGATGCCGGTAATGGCGCCCTTCTTCGCGGCGGAAAGTGAAAAGGGAATGGCCAGCACGGCCATGATCAGCGTGATCAGCGGGAATGAAAGCTTTTTGTTGAGCTGAACGCGCAACCGCACCACGTCGAAGCCGCTTTGCTGCAAGTCGCGGATGTATCGCCGCAACTCTTCATAATTCATCTCCGAATATTGCTTTACCTCTTTCTTGAAATAAGACGGCGCTTCCGTGACGTCGGCGAACGTGGCGACCTCAAAGGTGCGATAACCGTTGGCCGCGATCGCGGCTCCGTTCAGCGAGCGTTCCCAGCCCTGCTCGAAGACCCAGCGATTCAATCGATCTTCCCAGTGTGCGCGCTCGGCGTGAATACGTTGAGTCATTGAAAATGTTGCTGGATCGATCTGGAAAATAGTGACGTTGCCGAATTGATCGTGGTCTGGATCGAAGAACTGGTAATAGTAAATATCGTTGTGCTGTCCGAAAATCCACTTGCGGTCGGGACGCAGGTAGGTCTGGGCAGGCTTGCCCTTGATCTGGTTGTGCAGCGCCTCCTGGCGCTGGTTGGTGCGGGGAAGATAAAACTGATCGACAAAAAATAATCCCCCCGCCAAAATTGCGGCCGCCAGCAAAACCGGTGCAACGATGCGGTAGACGCTGGTTCCGGTGGCTTTGATGGCGGTGATCTCGTTGGCGCGGTTCATCAATCCGAATGTGATGAGCACGGCCAGCAGCATGATCAGCGGGGCCACGCTATAGAGCAGGTAGGGCGAGACATTCAGCAGGTACTCCGCGACCACGAAGAATGGAGTTTGATTGCGCAGAATGTCGCCCAGCAATTCAAAGAGTGTGAAGACCAGCAGCAAAACCAGGAACGCGGAGAGAATCATTCCCAGGTACATAACAAAGTCGCGAAGCACGTAATCATCCAGCAGAGTAGGGAAGGTTGCGCTGAAGACGCGGCGGCGGGTGGAGGCGCGCTCGAAGGCGTTGGCGCTGTCGCGGCGTCCCAGCCGAAAAGCGGCAACGTGGCTCTGAGGCCGAAGCGGATCGCTCTTTTTGGAAAGCCGGAATGCGGAAAGAGCGATCGGTCGGCGTTCCGCTTGCCATAATAGTAAGGCTCCCGCGGCGAAGAAGACGATGTTGGCCATCCACGCTCCGAACATGGGACCAACCTTGCCTTGCCGCGCCAATGAAATCCCAACCAGCGAAATGAAGTAGTAAATAAAAACCAGCGCAATCGTTAGGACGAAGCCGCCGGACTTCCCACTTTTTTTCGAAGACAATCCCAAAGGAATTCCGACCATCGCGAGAACCAGGCACGCCGTCGGCAAGGCAAAGCGGCGATGGAACTCAATCAGGTACCAGCGCGCCGAGGCTGGATCGACGCGGCGGGCATACTCGTGCAGCGACGAAGTGCTTACCAGTCCTACGGGAACCTGCTCTTCAGATTTGTTCTCGCTGGACGGCAAATCCAAAGGAATATCAGTCTGCTGGAAGGTGGAGATCTGGTAGTGATCGGCGAGTTTGGGATCGGTTTCGTGAGTCGCGCCGTCGACCAGATGAAGGTGCAGCCGATCTTTTCCCTCTGGCACCAAAATCCCCTCGTGCGCCAGCGTAATGCGCGGGTTCGCGGGATCGGAGATGTCCGCGAGAAATACACCCTTCCAGACGGCCGCGCCCTGCGCGGTGTGAACGTCCTGCACATAAAGCACGATCTTCGGGAAGCCTTCGTAAAAAACCCGAGGCTGCACTTCAAACGACACCTGCGAGCCCTTGAGTTGATCCTCAAGATGTCCCAGCGAAGCCATGGACCATGGGGCGAGGTAGAGGCCGTTGAACAAAGCCAAGGCCCATGCGCCAATGACAAAAATCGAGAGCACGCGGCCAAAGCTCCATACGCCCATGCCACTCGCGCGCATGGCGGTGATTTCGCTATCGGCGGCGAGGCGGCTCAATCCGAGGAGAATCCCCACCAGCACACTCATCGGGATGGTATAGGTAAGTGCGACCGGAACCGTGTAGAAGAAAATCTCGGCCACGCTGGGTAGCGGAGCGCTGGCCCGGACGACCAGTTCGAGGATGCGTCCGAGGTCGCGCGTGAATAGGACGAAGGTAAAGATGGCCGCGCCGATGAGGGCGTGCGAACTTACTTCGCGGAGAATGTAGCGGGTGAGAATCCGCATGGGAGCGCTATGACGCAGGATAGCATGGCGAAAAGGCAGCAGCCGTTCTGTGGCTATTCGGGATCAGCCATGAAGGATCTGCATTGATCTTACGGACACGCTAGTCGTTCGCTGGAGCAACCTAGGGCAAGAATAAATCTTCGCGCGAGGCTCACGAGACCACCGGCGCCTCGGAGAGGTCCGATTTGAATGAATCAATTTTTTTGCCGAATCTTTAGAACCATGGAGCTAGCAAAAAAATCCTCGTAAAATCCGTTTTTCAAAGAACTTAAGGCCTAAAATCCGCGGGTAAAGGACTTAGGCTCGACGATAAGGTCTGGCCCAAGCGTCACGGCCTCGACCATGATTACGCGGATTTTTCCGGCGGGGAAAGGTCAGATGTTACAGCAGGGCTGTGGAAGTGTTTTGCGGTGTGGGATCTTCTGATTTGGCGGGCTTCTTCTTTGGCGGGCCCACATGGGTCATTCTTTAACTCTAGGGGGCTTTGAAGTGCGATTGACGGATGAGTAGGAGGCAGGGAGGCGGGGAATATGTCCATTCGTTTAACACCGGAACAGGAGCGGAGAGTGCAGGCGGTGGCTGGTTCGGGCGCTTACGACTCGCCAGAAGAGGTTGTTGAGGCTGCTTTGGCGGCAATCGAGCAGCGTTCGGTGCCCGGCTTCGCGGGGACTAGCGAGGAACTTGATGGTCTTCTCGCGGAGGGGATGGCTTCGCGGGAACTTTCGGAGGAGGAATTCTGGAGCTCGGTGAACCAAACGACCGATGCCATGTTGGCGGAACCGAGATTTCCTACAGTGGGATAGTTCGCCGCTCCCACCCTTGCGCAAAGGACGCGCAGGAAATTGGGCACGAGTGGTTGGGTCAATCTCGTTTGCTCCCCGGGCTTCCCCCTGCTTCTTGCTCAAGCACCCGCTGAATGAGGCGGAGAAAGGTCCCGGTTGTGTAGAGCACAAACTCGACTTCCGCCTGCGTGTACTGGTCCTCTTGGTGTTTTACGGCTTCATTCTGGTACCTAGTAAAACCGCCGAACAATAGATCGTGATACATATTTCCGATGTGCACGTGTACTCCATGGTTTTTTAGCCATCGCAGGAAGTCTTCCTTCTGATTTTCTAAGCTCCTTTGGTTACTTAAGACAATACGCACCATTTGCTCAAGCGAAAATCTGAGGCTGTCAAGCATGTTTCGGTACTGCGTCGGATCTTTTATGGGGTGGGCCCTTATGGGCAGGGTTACTTGCTAATCGATTTCGGAGCGGATTCCGGAGAGCACCGATATAAAACAGCGGGGGACTTGTTAGAGGTCGTTGTGAGATTCTGGCGTGACTTTTTCATAAGATATAGGCCGATCCCAAATCTGCCGGTGAGTAAGCACCACGTTGATTAGTTCGGCGAACCTTCGTCAAATGTTCCTCCTGACCCGCAGGCGCTGAAGCGCCGGTTGGGTTTGGTGGGACTTAACGGCACGACTGAAGTCGCGCCCNNCGGCGAGACATGGGGCACCCCACGTTCATTCTGCTTAATGATTACTGAGCTTTCAAAAATAACGCGCCTAGCGGCGGCAGCGTTAGCCTTAGCGAATGCGGCCGTCCATGGGCTTCGGTGGCTTCGGCGTGGACTCCGCCTAGATTGCCGACTCCGGTGCCGCCGTATTCTTTGGCGTCGCTG
>PLUJ01000344.1 GCA_003165455.1 Acidobacteriaceae bacterium
CAAGCAGCGCGGCGGCAACAACGATGCGAGTCCATGTCATCGTAGGCTAAGTCTGCAATACGCTAAGTGCAGCGGGAGCGACGTTCTCACCCCATTCCTGCACGAAATGTCCGGCCTCGGCGAATTCCAGCGGCGGCGGACAGCCGCGAATATCGCGATGAAGCGCGCGCATCACCGGCGGTCCGAGCACCGGATCGGTCATGCCGATCGCCATGACGCTTCGCCCGCGCCATTGGTTGCGCCAAAACTCGCGCGAGGCGCGCTCGATCGCCGCACCGTCGCTATCGACGAATTCCGGCACCAACTTGGGAAACTGCCGCACGCCGCCTTTGTAGCGCGCGTCCGGAAAAGGCGCGTCGTAGGCGGCGGCTTCCGCCGGCGTCAGCTGCGGGCACGAGCGCGCCATCAGCTTGCCGACGGCCATATCGGGACGGCTCTTGGAAAATGCCCGCCACTCCAGAAACCCATTGGTCAGCGGCACCTCGCCGGTCGGCAGCGCCGTGTTCATCACGATCAATCGGCTAAAGCGCTCCGGCATTTCCATGGGCAGCGTCAGGCCGAGAAGTCCGCCCCAATCCTGCACCACGAGCGTGATGTCTTGCAGATCGAGCGCGCGGACGAACGCCAGCAAGCTATTGCGGTGGAAATCGAAGGTGTAAACGCGATCGTCGGCCGGCTTGTCGGAGCGGCCGAAGCCAAAAAAATCCGGCGCCACCACGCGGCTTCCCGTCGCCAGAAAGTGCGGGATCATGCGCCGATAGAGATAGCTCCAGGTCGGCTGGCCGTGCAGGCAGAGGAACACCGGCGCCGTTTTCGGTCCTTCGTCGAGATAGGTCATCGCCAGGCCGGAATAGCCCGGCAGGTCGTCGCGACTGTGCGCGTGCCAGGCAAAGCCGGGCAGATTGGCGAAACGCTCCGGCGGCGTTTTCAGGATGTCCGGCATTTTTCAATTTGGTCTGAGGGATATCGGAATAAGGCAATCGTACGCGCATGCCATAAGCGATCCAAGGCCATGCCTAACGTTGCGGCGGAAATTTGAGCCAATTGCGCGGCATAAAAGTCGATAGACCGACGNNGCTAAAGGGAAATCTTAGCCATGCCGGATCGAACAATTTTCGCCATGCCGTCTCAACATCCGCATTAAACGTATCTAAGAGCGCCATGGAGCATTTTCGACGTTCGTTTGCAGATCGTGCAGTGTCCTTCGGGAGAGGTCGTAATGGCTGAAGATACGGATAGGAGTGCACTTTATAAGTTGATGGCGTCGGTCGCTCTAGCCGATCCTTCGAATGACGTCGTCAAGCGCTTCCTGCAAGCGATCCGCGTCCATCTCGGAATGGAAGTGGCCTACGTCTCGGAGTTCGTCGGCGATCAAGCCGTGTTTCGGCAGGTCGATGCCTTCCAGAAGATTTTCGCCGGAGCCGAGGAGTTCCGGCGACACCGCCAAGTGCATTTCATCGATAAGTCCGGCGCGAAGATACTGGCGAATGGTGGCCACTCCGCCGCCGAGACGAATGTCCTTGCCGCCCGCGGCCTCGCTTGCGCGCTTGAGCGCTGCTTCGATTCCGTCGGTAACGAAATGAAAGACGGTTTCGCCGTCCATTGCGAAAGACGCGCGGGCGTGGTGGCTAAGCACGAAGACGGGAGTGTGAAACGGGGGGTTGTCGCCCCACCAGCCCTTCCAACTATCATCCGTCCATGGACCGCGAACCGGACCAAACATGTTCCGGCCTAGAATCCAGGCTCCGATGTTGTCGAAGCCGCGCGCCGCAAAGTTGTCGTCAATTCCACTGGCGCCGCCATCTTGTCCGGTCATTTGATGAAATGTCTTGGTAGAGAAAAACCACTGCTGCACGGCCGCGCCACCCACACCGAGAGGATTGGCCAGATCCTGGCCGGGGCCGGCTCCAAATCCATCCAGAGAAAGTCCGAAGCCGTGGACACGTAGTTTGCTCAAGGAATGTGCTTTCCCTCAATAGAGGTTTTTGTTTTTCTTATTTCTTGGTTATTTCTCTTGCAGCTCAGTAAACCGCATTCCCAGGACGGCTGGTGTGAATTTGTCCGGCATCCACCGAAATGGTGTAGGCCTCACCGCCGTCACCCTTCCAATCTCGAATGTCGAAAGTGCTACCGCTTGGGGCGTGATAGGCGGCCACATTGCGAAGAGTCAAGGGTTGTCCGGGCTTGCAGACTTCGGGCGAATCGGTGACCTGGAAGAAATAAACACCCTGCCCGGGGCCGACGACTTTTCCGCGACCGTCGACTTCAACCAGCAGCGCCGACCTTTCATCGATGGCAATTTCGCGCGGCGTTTTCGACCAGCCATCCTCCGCAATGCGAGCCAGGAAACCCAGGCTGCGGCCCATACGGTCGCGCTTAGCGAAATGACTATCGGTGAGGATGTTACCGAGCAACGGGACCTGAAGGAAATCGCGCACCAAGGTCACGCGCTTGGCGTAAGGATTATCGAGAACCTCGCGCGACGTAAGATCGGGATCGTTGGGTTTGTCTTCCAGACATGCGTACACGAACTGTCCCAGCACCGCCAAGCCGGCACTGGTGCCTCCGATGGGCTTGCCCGCAATCACGTGGTCGTTGAGTGCATTGCCCATCAACGTTCCCTTCCAATTCTTAATGTAGTTGGCCTGATCGCCGCCGGCGATAAAAATCACGGTCGCTTTACGAACGATCTGGGCGACCTTTGGCTGATCTGCGGATTTGCGATCGGGAACCACCAAGGTAGCCACCGAGTTCATCTGGCACAGTTTATTGACGTATTTGTTGTAGTCGTTTTTTCCGCGCGCCCGAACAATGAGGAAATCGCCGCCATGACCCTTGCCGCACAGCCAGCGAAAGGCTTCATCAAGATCGGAGCCTCCGCCCATCATGGCGATTCCAGGATCCGTGTGAGTCTGCGCATCCAGCTCACCGCCAAAGCGCTTGTATTTGTAAGATGCGGCATGGCTTGCCGCGGCGAGGCCGAGCAAAATCAGACTAAGAATCAGCACACGGAAAAATTTCATGAGTCCTCGTTGACTGGATCGTTAATTCTGGATCGTTAATTAAGGATCGCTTACTAGGAAATCGTTGCTACCGGCTCACTTCGACGAATACGGCAGTGCCGTATGCCAATACCTCGGTTACGCCCTGCATGACTTCGGTGGCGTCGTAGCGTGCTCCCACCACGGCATTCCCGCCCAGCTCGGCGGCATGGATCAGCATGAGATCGAAAGCTTCGGCACGAGTCTTTTCGCACAGATTGGTAAGCAGCGTGATGTTACCGCCCACCAGCGTCTGCAGTCCGGCTCCGATGGTACCGAAGATGGACCGGGAACGCACCACAATGCCACGCACGACGCCCAGCGTGCGGGTAACGCGGAAGCCATCTAGTTCGAACTGAGTTGTCACCATGTTGTGCGCCACCATCCGCCCGCCGCCTGTATAGTTTGTCGCCATCCCGTCCTCCTTCGAACTTCGCGATAACTATAGCAAGACCGCGCGAATAATTAATGGTGGGATTTTTCGGAAGGAGCCGCTAAACGGTCATTCGAGCTCGGCCGCAATAAAGAATTCCTGCGACGACGTATCGTATTCCACGATCAGCGAGTTAGGTTTGCAGCACACCTGGCAGTCTTCGATATAGGCTTGCTTTCGGCCCGCGGATTCATCCACCGTGGTGACATTCCACTCTCCGCAACCAGCGCACTGAAAGCCCGCTTCCATAAGAAGCTCCGCCACTCCGTGGAATAAGCCATTCTAGAGCCAATTCCCGCAGTCCTTATAATGACGCAGACCAACTCTGCGCTGGAGGCTTCATGATTTCGAGGCGGCGTTTTTTGGAAGTGGGTGGCGTAGCGGCAAGTACGGCTCTCAGTGCGCCGTTTGGATTCGGCGCCACCGGGGGCGATGAGACGAAGGCTTCTATGCTGCCGACGGCGCTTGCGCAATTGAAGTCGCGCAAGAACGAAGCCACACCTATCTCTCGGGAAGAGCGGGGCGCGCGACTCGAGCGCGCACGCGTGCTGATGAACGAGAACCGGATCGACGCGATTGTCCTGATGGCGGGAACGTCGTTGAACTATTTCACGGGAATTCGTTGGTGGGGCGGCGAGCGTCTGTTTGCGTTGGTGCTGCCCGAAAAAGGCGCCGCGTTTTATGTTTGTCCCAGTTTTGAAGAAGGCAGGGCTCGCGAGCAAATCGCTAACGCACCCGATGGCGAACGGGCAGACGTACGAACGTGGCAGGAAGATGAAAATCCCTATCAGCTTCTGGCGCAGGGACTGAAAGAATGCGGCGCGGCTAACGGAAAGTTGGGAATCGAAGAAACCGTCCGTTTCTTTTTTGCCGATGGAATTGCACACGCCGCACCGCATGCAACGCTGGTGAGTGCAACGCGCGTTACAGCGGGTTGTCGCATGATCAAGAGCGCGCAAGAGATCGCGCTGATGCGGTTGGCAGCTCAGGTGACACTCTCCGCTTATCAAGCAGTTTATCGTTCGTTGCAGGAAGGCATGACGCAGCGGCAGGTCGAAGATTTAATTTCCGCAGCCTATGGAAAGCTGGGCTTTCCAGGCGAAGCCAGCGTGGAAGTGGATGAGTTCACCGCATATCCGCATGGATCAAATACGCCACAGGTAATTCACGAAGGTTCGATTGTGATGATCGACGATGGCTGCACCGTGGAAGGTTATCAATCGGACATTACCCGTACTTTCGTGCTAGGGAAGCTCCCGCCAAGTAGCGGAGACAAGATGAGAAAAGTTTTTGACATTGTGCACAGCGCCCAAGCCGCGGCATTATCCGCCGCCCGTCCGGGCACGGAATGCGGCGCTGTCGATGCCGCTGCCCGCAAAGTGATCACAGCCTCCGGCTACGGACCCGACTACAAATATTTTGCGCATCGCCTGGGTCACGGCATGGGTATGGATGGCCACGAGTGGCCATATCTTGTGCGAGGCAACGCAACCAGACTTGCCGCCAATATGACCACCAGCAACGAGCCGGGCATCTACATCCGCGGAGAGTTTGGCATCCGTCTTGAAGATGACATGCATATCACCGAGAATGCGGCGGAATTATTCACGCCACAAAGCCTTTCGCTTGAAGACCCGTTCGGGGAAAAAGCGTGAGCGGCGCTTAGAGGTCCCTGTGCCCTGCTGTTATTTCGAAGCAACCACCTGCAAATTGTTTGTGACTTGAAATATTCCTGGCACGCCGTTCGCGCGTATCCCGGCAACGTTCTTATCGGCCTCGTTGTCCACAACTCCTTCCAAAGTAACCCGGCCATTCTTTACGATGATGCGAATTGGTTTCTGGACGCCCAGAGCATACTTTTCCAGCGACGGGTATCCGTAAATCTCATGGAACAAACGTATTCGGAGCCGATCGTCCATTGGAGAAGGCGGAAGAATTTCGATCTGATTGTCGACTTTCTCCACGCCTTCAATATGTTTCACTGCGCTTTCGGCATCGGATTTTGTAACGGGACGGACCACCTCTCCCAGCAGAGTGACGGTGCCGCCTTCCACTTTGTAGGCCATGTTGTCGAATACACCCACATACGGAAGCATGAGAAGTTCGTGGCGCACTTCTCGAATGATGCGCCCCTGGGACTTCGCCGAAGGTTGATCCCGATCCTGAGCGAATCCGACTGCGGCGAGCGATAATAGACAGACTGTAAAGACCCAAATCCTGCGGTTCATAGCTTTATTTCTCCTGCCGTAATTCTCGTGGAGTTAATTTAATCGCAAAGCCATCGGAAACAAGAAGCTTACGATTCGATGGCGGAATTCGCTTGCAGTGTTTGCTGTAGGGACGATATTCCGTCCGAACTCGTCCGATTGGACTAACCCAGGTCACCAGGGGCTAAAGGATTTGATTGCGGATGCCACTCGATTCGCATATCCTAAGTCTTCCCCCCTTGGAAATTAGAGGCTTATCGTTGAGCCAAGCCGTACAACTTGAGCAACCCATTGTGCCCTCGCGGCGCGTTGAGTCGATGAGGTTCTCGGTGATCCAGACCATGGTTCTAGGTGGTCTGCTGATCTGGCTTTATTCACCGACGCTGGCCCATCTGGTGAGGCAGTGGTGGACGGATCCTAACTTCTCACATGGATTTTTTGTTCCCCTATTTGCCGCGTTTGTCATTTGGCAAGAACGGCCTCAGTTGGAACGGCTACCAAGCCACCCTTCCTGGTGGGGGCTTGGCTTACTAATTTGTGGGCTGTGCCTATTAGTGCTCGGCCAGTTGGGTGCGGAGATTTTCCTATCGCGCTGCTCCTTATTGCTGGTACTTGCGGGCTTGGCGATTTTGTTTTCCGGTTGGACATTTTTTCGAGCCATTCTTTTCCCTTTGGCGTTCTTGGTGATGATGATTCCGATCCCGGCCATTGTCTTTAACCAGATCACATTTCCGCTTCAACTGTTGGCTTCAAAAATAGCCAGCGGAATCTTGGCGCATTTGGGTGTGCCTGTCCTGCGGGAAGGCAACGTCATTGTTCTTCCGTCAATGGCCTTGGAAGTTGCCGACGCTTGCAGCGGCATTCGGTCGCTGATGTCGCTCGCTACACTCGCCGTGATCTATGGGTATTTAATGGAGCGGAAAACCTGGATCAGAGTTGTGCTGGCTCTGGCCGCTCTGCCAATCGCGGTGGCGGCCAATAGCCTGCGCGTGGTGGGGACCGGCCTGCTGGTGCAATACTGGGATCCGGATAAAGCGCAGGGGTTTTTTCATGAGTTTCAGGGCTGGCTCATGTTCGTGGCATCGCTCGCCATGCTGTATTTTCTACACAGGGTGATACGAATTGTTTGGCCTGCGAAAGGCCACGCATGAAGCGCTTGGGCAGCTGGCGCTTTATTCTGGCAGCGGGATTGATCATCATTACGGCGGTTCTGCTGCAAGCCCGCGGACGCACCGAATCCATTCCATCCAGCCTTCCGCTCTCTTCGTTTCCCGCTCAACTCGGTGCCTGGACCGGTGAGGACATCCCGCTGGATAAAGATACTCTCGAAGTTTTAGGTCCAGGAGACTTCCTGGCGCGCGGCTATCAGAATACGAACAGCGATTTAGACTACGTCGATTTATTCATGGCGTATTTTCCCAGCCAGCGCAGCGGCGACACCATTCACTCACCCAAGCACTGCCTGCCAGGCGCGGGTTGGACTCCCGAAAGGAATGACGTAGTAATGCTGGCGATGCCGGGGCATGCGCCGTTCCCCATTAATCGCTACGTGATCTCGAAAGCCGGCGCGCGCAAGCTGGTGCTTTATTGGTATTGGGCCCATGACCGCGGCGTGGCGAGCGAGTACTGGGCCAAATATTACCTGGTCAGGGATGCGATAAGAATGAACCGCAGCGACGGCGCATTAGTCAGAATCACGACCGACATGCTTCCCGGCGAAACGGTGAACGCCGCTGAGAAAAGATTAAGCCCATTCACAGCTTCGGTGGTCCCGTTGCTCGACGACTATATCCCGAAATAAATTCGCATACTCTAGACGGGAGTGGCCGTCTTCCGCGAGGGATTGAAGAATGGCAACGCGGTTACTTTCACATTCATCTTCAATCGAACCGCCTCGATGGTTACTTCCATTTGCAACTCCGTCCCCAGCTTTGAATGCTCAGTTTGCACGCTGCCCAGCGCGATCAACTTTTTCAGGATCGGCGACCAACTGGTAGTTGTCGCTTTACCAACCTGCTTTTCTCCCGAATAGAGAGGAACGGCCACGCGGGAAGCCTGACTTGGCGCGGCTGGCGTGAGTCCATAACGCTCGTAAAGCTCCTCCACATCGGTCCAATCGACCTCAATGCCGACCAGTTGCCGCGCTACGCCATTCTTCGCATCCTGCTCCAGCGCTCGTTTGCCAATAAAGTTCTCTTTTTCAAGATGCACCATCTTCGCAAAGCCCAATTCGTACGGCGAAAACTTTTGCGACGGAATCAACGCTTTTTTCGAACTCGTGTAATCCACTTCGATTAACAGCAACCCAGCCTCAACCCGCGCCACATCCAGCGCCAACATCCCGGCTGCATGAAGATCGAACTGGCGGCCCTTTTCCGCCAGGGCGTCCCAAACTTTCACCGCATCGTTTGTTTCGCGAAGGGGAACCCAGATCTCGTAGCCGAGATCGCCGGTGTATCCGGTGCGGGAAATATCGACGGGAACGCCCGCAATCTTCCCGTGGGTGACGCGGAAATATTTCAGGTTCGCGACGTCGGCATCGGCCACGGACTTGAGCAACTTCGCCGAAGTCGGCCCCTGAAGAGCAAGGGCGGCCACTTTCTCTGAAATGTCCTCGATTTGAACATCCATGTTCAGGCCGTTTTGCCGGAACCAGCGCAGGCTAGGGTCCGCAGCCGTCCAGCGATAAACGTTCTCCCCAAGCCGTGAAATCGTGCCGTCGTCGATGACCTTGCCTTCTTCGTCGCACCAGCAGCAATAAATCACCTGCCCCACTTTCACCTTATTAATATCGCGCGTGATGATACGGTTCACCAGCCGGGTCGCGTCTTTCCCGGTAACCAAATACTTGTACAGTGGAGAAATATCGATCAGCGCCGCCGCATTGCGGATCGCGTTGTACTCGTGCTCGTGATGCACCTCGTACACGCTGACCGTGTAATATCCCGACCACTCGCGGTAATTCAGGCTCTCGCAAAGCGGAAATGTTCGTTCGTGAAACGCGGTTCCAATTGGCAAAGGAGTGGCCTCGCTGAAAAAATTCGTTCGCAGCCGGATTATATGCAGAGGCGCGCTGGATGGGCAACCATGGAATGCCCGTCCTCCAATCAGTCACTCACAAAGGCATTGCCCGAGGGCCAGCACAGTGACAATGGCAACCCTTTCTTCTTGGTGAGGGTTCGCACGAATGCAACGTCTGCAGGTGTTGGAGGCATATCCAACACGATGATCCAGCGGTCAGCGGGAGACCGCCGACCGTAATAGTTGTATTCGAGAAGCTGTCCTAGAGCCTCGCGGACTGCGAACCGCGTCGTCATGCCGTAACAGACTTTTAGCTCCGCTCGACATAGACTTGCGCCGTCCTGAAACTCAACGTCGACGCGTTCTTTCTCCTGTCCAAGCACTTTACATCCAGTCTTACGAAGCCAGCGGACGAACTTGTTGGATAATTCCTTATGCAACGGTCTGATGATCTTGATGCTCGCAGGCGTTGCACGCTGGTAAGCCTCCTCGAGTAGACCCAACGCACCATAGTCAGGATCGCGACGGCGTCTTTTAACAACGGCATTCAGAATTTCGTCGAGTGGAGTTTTGAGAATCGCCGGGTTCTTAAATCGAGCGTTGTCGCGCTGAAATTTCCTCGGTAGCGCCGAGTAATTGATATATGGTTCGAAGACCTCCAGCTCGGTTAACGGGCATTTGAATCGTAAGTGCTCCGCGCCCGCAGGCCGCGGCCGGTTTTCCTTCTGGACGATTCCCTTAACCGCATCCAATACCTCCTGGGACCGACGCGCGGTAATCCCCTTTTTCTTGAAGAACCCGCCCAGATCCCGAACCTCGTCTTCCGTAGCGACCGTGGCGTTGCGGTATGCCCCGACCAAGAGCCATTCTTTCAGTGGCGAAATTGTCCAAAATAAAATCTGGAAATGTTTATTTTCGAAGCCTTTTCCTTTCCAATAGAGCCAGCCGTAAATGTTGCCATCGAAGGCGTCTCGTCGGCAGAAGTTCCATTCCTCATTTCCAAAACCGACCCGCCCGGGATTTCCGCTATCCACCGTTGCGCCGCTAGGCTTTGTCCACGACTCGGTGTTCCAGCAAATCCTCTGGAGAATCGTAGCCATGTTCCCTCCGCTGTAGGAAGATTTTAGACCGGAGAAAGCATTTTACTCTGCTACAATAAATCGCCGATGCGACGCCTTCTCCAATGGACCGTTCTTCCTAGCGGGCTCTAATCCCGCTCTCCACACCATTTCTTCGCGAGTATCATTGCGTTTCCTGAAATCCACGTATTCAAGCTAGGAGCTAGAAGCTAATGGCTAATTCATACGACGTAATCGTAATCGGCGGCGGCCACAACGGCCTGGTCAACGCCGCTTACCTGGCCCGCGCCGGAAAGAAAGTTCTGGTGCTCGAACGCCGTCACATTCTCGGCGGCGCCGCCTGCACTGAAGAAGTCTTTCCCGGCTTCAAGTTTTCGGTGTGCTCTTACGTAGTATCGCTGCTGCGTCCGGAAATTATTCGCGATCTCGATCTCCCGCGTCACGGCCTGGAAATTCTTCCGCTCGACGGCACGTTCACGCCCATGCCCAGCGGCGATTATCTTTGGCGCGTGAACGACCATGGCAAAACTCATCGCGAGATCGCCCGCCACTCCCGCGTCGACGCCGAGGCCTATGACGAATTCGGTAAAGCCATGCAAGCCATGTGCCGATTCGTGAAGCCAATTCTCAGCGTGGTCCCGCCCGACCCCAACACGCTGAACCCGCGCGAACTGATGAAGCTGCTCTTCATCGGACGCCGCTTTCAGGGCATGTCGAGCAACGACAAGTACAACCAGGTCCAGCTCATGACCATGAGCGCCATTGATTTTCTGGATCAGTGGTTCGAAACCGACGTTCTCAAAGCCACGATGTCCGCCTCTGGCATCATCGGCACATTTCTCGGCGTGCGCTCGCCGGGAACCGCTTACGTTCTTCTCCACCACTACATGGGAGAAATCGACGGAGCATTCCGCGCCTGGGGATTTGCGCGCGGCGGCACCGGCGCAATTTCGAACGCGATCGGCGATGCGGCCCGAGAAGCTGGCGTCGAAATTCGCACCCAGGCCGCCATCGCAAAGATCATTGTCAAAGACGGCAAAGCCAAAGGCGTTGTGCTCGCCAATGGTGATGAAATCTATGCTGAGACCATTTCTTCCAGCGTCGATCCCCGCCTCACCTTCAACAAGTTCATTGAAGCCGAGCATCTTCCCGCGGACTTTCTCGAAGATATCAACCGCTTCAAATACCGAGGCTCTTCAGGAAAAGTAAACATGGCGCTCGATGGGCTGCCAAACTTTAAGTGCATGCCCGGACCCGGCGCACACCTGCGCGGCGCAATTTCGATTTCTCCCTCCGTCGAATACATGGAGCGCGCCTACGACGATGCCAAGTATGGGAATTTTTCTCGTAAGCCATATATCGACATGGTGATCCCGTCGCTCACCGACCCCTCAGTCGCGCCGCCGGGCAAGCATGTACTCTCCTGCTTTGTGCAGTACGCGCCGTACAAACTTCGGGCGGGCTTGAACTGGGATGATCAGAAAGAAGCCTTCGGTGACACGGTCGTCAACACCATCGCCGAATACGCGCCCAACATTAAAGACATCATTCTTCACCGCCAGGTCATTACTCCGCTCGATCTCGAACGCGAGTGGGGACTAAGCGAAGGAAATATTTTTCAGGGCGAACTCTCATTGGAGCAGCTTTTCTTCCTGCGTCCCGCGCCGGGCTATGCGCGCTTCCGCACACCGATTCAGAATCTTTACATGTGCGGATCGGCCACGCATCCAGGCGGAGGCATCATGGGCGCGCCGGGGAGGCTAGCCGCTTTGGAAATTCTGAAAGATAAGGGAGCCGCCTAGATGCCCGAGATGAAGCGCGACATTATCATCATCGGTGGCGGCCACAACGGACTGGTCACCGCGTTCTATCTGGCGAAAGCGGGATTCAGGCCGCTCGTGCTCGAGCGTCGATTGCAGGTTGGAGGTTCGGCGATCACCGATGAGTTTCACCCAGGGTTTCGCTGCTCGACTCTGGCGCATACCGCCGGCCCGATCCGCCCGGATATTGTCCGGGACATGCAGCTTGAAAAGCACGGACTGAAGTTCATCACGCCGGAAACCTGTGTTACGGCGCTCACTCCCGATGGCCGAGCGCTTTCTCTGTATCAGGATGAAAAAAAGTCTGCGCAGGCAATCGCCGCTTTCTCTCAGAAAGACGCCACGAAGTATCCCGAATTTCAGCAATCGCTCGCAAAGATCAGCAAAGTAATCGCAGAGGCGCTTGCCACTACACCACCGGATATCGACCATCCCAGCAGGGGCGATCTTTGGAGCATGCTCAAAACCGGCCGCGCGCTCCGCAATCTTGGCAAGCGGGATCTCTATCGCGTGTTGCGGTGGGGGCCAATGGCGGTCGCCGATCTGGTCGCGGAATATTTCGAAACCGAATTGTTACGCGCGGTTATCGCGGCCCGTGGAACCTTCGGAACTTTTCTAGGTCCATGGTCGGCAGGAAGCGCGCTGCAATTGCTCATCCGCGCTGCCGGCGATCCTCATCCCACTGGTTCCGCATTTTTCGCGGCTGGCGGAATGGGTGCCGTTACGCAAGCGATGGCTTCCGCTGCGATGGCAAACGGCGTCGAGATTCGGACCGGAGCTGACGTCATTGAGATTCGCGTGAAAAACGGCGCCGCTACTGGAGTGCTGCTTGGCACCGGCGAAGAAATCGCGGCGCGGGCTGTGATCTCGAACGCCGATCCTAAACGCACGCTGCTCAAGCTGACCGATCCTACAAATCTTTCCCCGGATTTCGTGCAGAAGTTGCAGAACTTTCGTGGCAATGGCACGGTCGCGAAAGTTAACCTGGCGCTCTCAGGATTGCCAAACTTCACAGCGCTGAAGAATGGAAATGGTGACGCACTCAAAGGCCGCATTCACATTGGACCTGAGATCGATTATCTCGAGCGCGCTTTTGACGAATCGAAGTACGGCAACTTCTCACGCCAGCCCTATCTCGAAGTTGCCATCCCTTCACTGACCGATCCCACGCTCGCCCCCGAAGGCAAACACGTGATGTCGATCTACATGCAGTACGCTCCCTACAAACTCAAGGGCGACTGGGAAAGTCAGCGCAGTGCACTCGGCCAAACCGTGGTGCAAACGCTCGCGCAATACGCCCCAGGCCTGCCAGGGTTGATCCTGCATCACCAAATCATCACCCCGCGCGACTTGGAAGAAATCTACGGATTAACAGGCGGTCAGATTTTCCACGGCGATCTCGCTCTCGACCAGTTCTTCACCATGCGTCCGCTGCTNNGCGGCACGCATCCCGGCGCAGGCTTGACGGGAGGCTCGGGCGCGAATGCCGCGAAAGAGATTCTGAAACATCTGAAGCGCTGACCCCTGAGCGCAAGAGAAGGTCCACTTGGTAGGCCTAATAACGGAATTCCGGGCAGCCGGTGCGAGAGTGTGCGAGGGAAAGCTCGGGGCGCGTCTAAACCTGTCGCCAACCAACACGAATAACCGGTCCTTAAATTCGTGAAGCTCGAACTCAGGGGCTCACAGTGATGACTGACGTCCCATTCTGGGTAACTGGAGCACCAAGGCCGGCTGACCATCCGGCGACAACGTGGTACGTGCCCGGGGTGCTTGGGGCAAAATACGTCACCGTCAGGGTATTACTAAGAGCGCCCGCGGTTTCCTGAATCGTACCGCCTGGGCATGGCCCGGAAGGCGGAGTGGTATACCAGTCGCAGCCCGAGTCTGGAACACCACCATCATGCTCCGCGACGGACCAAAGATCGATGCTACTGACGCATCCTGAGCACAGTCCATTAACCGTAGCCTGTAGCGTCACCTGGCCGCCTACAGGGATGGTGGCGGCTGCGGGCGAAACNNATTACAGTTACGTTATTGACATTGTAACCGCCACCACTACCACAGCCAGCGATGACGATCAGCAGGATGAAAGAAGCAACGCAAAGGCCCCGATAATTCATTACAGACCTCCGAAAAACCATCCGTCCCGGACGTTCCCCCTCGACCGGCTCTCAATGTACACTTGACCGTCTCAGGCCGCAATTCCCCCGGCGAAGCTGAGGCAGGCGAGATCATGAAGAAAACGAAATCAGGCGACCCCGGTTCGGTCAGGAAACTCAAGACCGGCGCCGACAGTGTGGACGAGTATCTTGCGGAAATCTCCGAACCCGCC
>PLUJ01000089.1 GCA_003165455.1 Acidobacteriaceae bacterium
AGAGGCGCGATCCGGCGCAGCAGCATTGTCCGTGATTAAAAAAGATCGCGCTGGCGGCACCGGGGATAGCGGCATCGAGATCGGCATCCTTATAAACCACGTTCGGGGATTTTCCGCCGAGTTCTAGCGAAACCTTCTTCAAATTTCCGGCGGCGGCATGCACGATCAATTTCCCGACTTCCGTGGAACCTGTGAACGCGATTTTGTCCACATCTGGATGGGCAGCAAGAGAGGCTCCTGCGGTCTCGCCGTATCCCGGAACAATGTTCACCACTCCTTCCGGAAAGCCCGCTTCCATAATCAGATCGCCCAGACGCAGCGCAGAGAGCGGAGTCTGCTCCGCCGGCTTCAGCACCACCGTGCAACCAGTGGCCAGCGCCGGTCCTAGCTTCCACGCGGCCATCAACAGGGGGAAATTCCAAGGAATAATTTGGCCCGCGACTCCCACCGGCTCTCTCAACGTATATGCGAGATACTTGGCACCCGGCGTGTAAGGAACAGAAATCGGAATCGTGTTGCCTTCGATTTTTGTGGCCCATCCGGCCATGTAGCGGAAGAGATCGACGGCTAGAGGGACATCGGCGCCTTTTGCAACGGCAAGCGGTTTGCCATTATCCAAACTCTCGAGATAGCCAAACTCTTCGGTGTGCGCTTCCAACAGATCGGCAAGCTTCCAAATCAAACGTCCCCGTTCGGAAGCTGTCATTCGCCGCCATGGACCCTGATCGAACGCCTTTCGCGCCGCCTTCACTGCCTCTTCAATATCCTGGCGATCGCCTTCCGCGATTTGCGCGAGGACTTCACCAGTGGCGGGATTGTAGGTTGCAAATGTTTTGCCAGAAATGGAATTGACCCATTTGCCATTGATCAACATTTTCCGCGGCTTGTCGAGGAAGTCCGCGACATCCGGATGAATCTGCGGGGAAACTGCGATGCCCATATATGCTCCTTAGAACGAACGTGAAATCGATGCGTGCGTGATGTGCAAAACTAGAAAGCCAGACAGGGATAGTGGAAGTATGCTAGCTCCGAGTGGGAACAAAAGCAATTCCGGAGGGAGGCTAGCCGAGAGCACGCGATACATTTCATAATCACAAAATCATAGAGATGCAAGCAACGAAACAACCTCGGGTCAAGATCTGCTGCATTGCAAGTCGTGAAGAGGCCAACCTTGCGATTGAGTACGGCGCTGCAGCGCTGGGGCTGGTCTCGGCAATGCCCAGCGGGCCGGGTGTAATTCGGGAGGAGCAGATCGCAGAAATTGCCGCCTCGGTTCCTCCGCCGATTGCAACTTTTCTGCTCACTTCCAGCCAAGATGCAGACGGCATCATCGCCCAGCAGCGCCGATGCGGCGCGAACACGATTCAGATTGTCGATCGTTTTTTGGGGTCGTACGAGAAGTTGCGAACGGCACTACCTGGCATTGCGATTGTCCAAGTTGTGCATGTGACTGGCGGCTCGTCTGTCGAGGAAGCAATCGGGTTGGCACCGCATGTTGACGCCATTCTGCTCGACTCGGGAAATCCAGCACTCGTGAAGAAAGAACTCGGCGGAACGGGAAGGCACCATGACTGGAACCTGAGCCGGAAGATACGAGAGGAGATCGACGTTCCAATTTTTCTGGCTGGCGGAATTACACCGGCGAATGTGCGCGAAGCCGTCGAGGACGTGGGCCCATTTGGTTTGGACATTTGTACGGGAGTCCGCACAGACGGACTGCTCGACCGGACTAAGTTGCGTGCGCTGTTTGACAACTTGGCCGTGCCCCTTTGAGCCCGCTGCCTGCCGACGGATGTCAAGAAAAACCTATGTGCTGACCCTCGAGGGTTTACAATGGCCATCGATTTCGGCTTCTACAAAATCTGATCCACTATGCGAATACAACGGCGCTCAGGGCGACCCAGGCGCAACTCATGTCGTCTCGCCGAGGCAGTCCTTCCGGAAGGGTTCCGCCCGCAGTGAATTCAGACCCGGCTTCACCACAGAATTTTCGGGCGATCGATGTCATCCGCAAAAAGCGCGATGGGCTTGCGCTGTCCGTTTCCGAAATCCAGTTCTTTGTAAGCGCCTATACAACTGGCGATATTCCGGACTATCAAGTTTCCGCATGGCTGATGGCTGTGGTTTTGCGCGGCATGACTCGTGCCGAGACTGCCGCGCTCACCGATGTCATGTTGCATTCAGGCGAAGTTCTCGATCTTTCGTCCCTTGGCGCAAGAAGAGTCGATAAGCACTCAACCGGCGGCGTGGGCGACAAAACATCGTTGGTATTGGCTCCGCTTGCGGCAGCTGCGGGCGTAACCGTTCCGATGATCAGCGGGCGTGGCCTTGGCCATACCGGAGGCACGCTGGATAAGCTCGAGGCGATTCCTGGATTCAACGTGAATTTGACGGTCGCTGAATTCCGAAGAATTCTTGAGACTTGCGGCTGTGCCATGATCGGCCAGACAGCGGAAATCGCTCCGGCTGACCGTAAACTTTACGCTCTGCGAGACGTGACCGGGACAGTGGAAAGTCCTAATTTGATCTGCGCGTCCATCATGAGCAAGAAACTGGCGGAAGGCATTGATGCGCTGGTACTCGACGTAAAAACCGGCTCTGGTGCATTCATGAAGAATGAAAAAGATGCCGCTTTTCTCGCCGAGCTTATGGTCGAAACCGGCGAGCGGATGGGTAAGCAGGTAGTGGCCTTGATCACCGATATGGATCAACCGCTCGGCAGCATGGTCGGGAACGCGCTTGAAGTTGCGGAAGTCGTGGAGGTATTACGAGGGGCTGGGCCGCAGGATTTGCGGGAGCTTTGCATCGAACTGGCGGGATGGATGCTTCATCTCGGTGGAGTAGCTGATTCCGTGGATGAGGGAAAAAGCCGCAGCGCCAAACTGATCGCATCCGGAGCGGGATTGGACAAGTTTTGTCAGATGGTTGAGCTGCAAGGTGGTGATCCGCGAACGATCGACGATCCTGGAAAGCTTCCGAACGCCCAACACACGGCTACGATCTTCAGCAAGAAAAATGGATATATATCGTCTCTACAGTGCGAGCAGGTGGGCGCGGCGTGCGTGATTCTCGGCGGAGGGCGCGAACGAAAAGAAGATTCGGTCGATGCCGCGGTGGGAATCGTGCTTCACAAAAAAGNNCTGGCAACCGTTCATTACAATGCAGAGGCGCGGGCGGACCGAGCCAAAACGCTGGTTGAAGAAAGCTATCAGATTGAGGATTCACCGCCGCGCGAAAAACGGCCATTGATCCATAGGATTATTCGAAGTTCTGGGGTGAAAAACTGAATGGGGCGATTCACTGGAATCCTCGGTCTTCTCACAATGCTTGGACTGGCCTACGCATTCTCTACGAACCGGAGGGCCATTCGCCTGAAGACTGTGGCATGGGGACTCGGACTGCAATTCGTCTTCGAAATGTTCGTGCTGAAGATCGACGCCGGGCGTGTTCTGTTCCAAAAAGCCGGAGACGCAGTCACAAACCTCTTGAGTTACGCCTATGCGGGATCTCATTTCGTCTTTGGTGACTTGGCCAATCCCGGATCGCAATGGGGCTACTTCGCCTTTGGCGTACTGCCGACGGTGATTTTTATCGCCGCGTTTTTCGCCGTGCTCTATCACT
>PLUJ01000164.1 GCA_003165455.1 Acidobacteriaceae bacterium
GCATCGCCGGCTACCCGCAGGACTCCTCCTGGGCCGCGGAAGCGATCAATCATGTTCTCGACGGTATCCTCAACGAGCGCGCCGTGCACATTTGCTTCGGCAACTATGGTGGACAGCCGGTGCTCCGGGGCTTCTGGCGCGATCTGGTTCCTTTTCTCAATTCCTTGCATGCCGATCATCTGGTGCTCGAATTTGCGCGACGCGGCTATGACGAGCTCGATGTCTTTACCGACCTGGATCCGAAAATCGCACTGGGTATCGGCTTGATCGACATCAAAGACAACGAAGTGGAAACGCCCGAACTCGTGGCCTCGCGCATTGAGCGGATCGTGAAAATATTAGGCGCCGAACGTCTGCGCTATGTCCATCCCGACTGTGGATTCTGGATGCTCCAACGCAGCGTAGCGGACCGCAAGATGCGCGCACTGGTTGAGGGAAGGAATTTGTTTGAGGGCAGGGCCTAGGCAGCAGCGACTCACGAGTGAAGTTTCAGAGCAGGAAGCTACAAAGATGCCACCACGGAACTCAGCTACTATCATCGGCGAGGAAGAAAAGGCGCAGGTCCGCGCCGTCGTGTTCGGTCATCTGTCAGGTATTGTTCTCGTGCCAACGGTAAAAGCTTTGTGGGATCGGCGCGTCTTTAGTCTCTTCGGGTCTGCTGGTGAGTGGGTAGAGTTCGAGCAGTTCGTCAAAGAAACTCGTGCGAATCGCGGTTACCTGAGAGTCGCGTTGCGCCTATTGGCATCGTGCGGCTGGTTGAAACAGCGAGTCGAAAGCGGCCGCGAACCGCGTTACGCTCTGACGGCCGAAGGGGCAGTCGCTGTGAACACGGCGCCGTTGCTCTACGGCGAAGTGCTCTCATTTGTTGCCAAGGCGATTTTCCTGGAAGATTTTCTGTTCGGTGTTTCCGACCGGCCCGTGCTTCCATCATTACAGGAACTCGTTCGCCGATCGAGGGAACGATGGGGATTGCAACCTGATGCCGACCCGTTGGTCAGCCGGGTACGGAATCAAATTTGCGAACATCTTGATGGCCTGCTCATCGGACCCGCTATGGTCGCAATGGCGCGGGCTGATATTTTGGCACAACTTGAGCACCCCGTGGATCTGAATTCCATTTCTGCGAATCGCCCAAGCCTGACCTGCATCCTCGATTTGCTGGCCGCCCAAGGATGGATCCAACGCGATAAGAATTCCCTGAGCCTTACTCCATGCGGCCGCTACGCCGCCCAGATTGCAACCTCCTACGGGGTTACTGTCTCTTACCTTCCGCTTTTCGATAACGTGAGTACTCTCTTGTTCGGCAATGCCCGTATCCCACGATTGGACGAAAGTGGCGTGGAACTGCTCGTAAATCGCGGCATGAACGTGTGGGGCAGCGGCGGTGCGCACCGCACGTACTTCAAAAAGGTCGACAGGATTATCGTCGAGATCTTTAACCGCCCGCTACATCAGCAGCCGCGCGGCATCTGCGACATGGGCTGCGGTGACGGCAGTCTTCTGGAGCACCTGTATGAAACGGTGAAGAACAACACCGAGCGCGGCAAGATGCTCGACCATCATCCGTTAGTGATTGTGGGCGCCGATGTCAACAAAGTGGCGCGCCGGGTAAGCAAGCAAACCCTGCGCAAGGCGGCCATCCCCACTCACCACGTTATTCCCGGCGACATCAACCGGCCGGCACAACTGGCGAGCGACCTGGAGAAACTGAATTTAGACATTCATGATCTGCTGCATGTCCGTTCTTTCCTCGACCACAACCGCCCCTATATTCCGCCGGCGAATTACACGCCGGGAGCGCGCATTGGGAAATCTTCCGGGGCATTCGCGCATCTCGGACAGGAGATTCCGTGTGACGAATTGGAAGAAAATCTGACCCGCCACTTGAAGCGTTGGGCGCCCTATGTGGGACGATTCGGCTTGCTGGCTTTGGAACTGCACACGCTGCCTCCGGAGCTGGCGGCGGCAAATTTGTCAAGGACTCCGGCGGTGGCTTACGACGGTACGCACGGATTCTCCGACCAGTATCTCGTAGAGTTAAATGTCTTCCTGGATGCGGCCAAAGAAGCCGGGCTCAAAGCGGATCTGCAACTTCAGGCGAAGTTTCCGCCATCTGAACTGGCCACTGTTAGCATCAACTTCTTCACCACCGCCGGCGACCCCTTCGACGCCAGCCTGTGAGGCGAGACTCGGGATGAGCGGAAACAAATTGAATTCAGGGGGGACTGATGTTTTTGCAGAACTACTGGTACGCGGTGGCTTGGGATCACGAGATCACACGTTTGCCCTTCGGACGGGTCATCTGTGGGGAACCCGTCGTTCTCTATCGCCAGACCAGCGGTGCGCTTTCGGCTTTTGAAGATTGTTGTCCTCACCGCCTGCTGCCTCTCTCCAAAGGCTTTCTGCAGGGCGATACTTTGGTTTGCAAATACCATGGATTACGCTTCGATCCAACGGGCAAGTGCGTTTGGATGCCCGGACAGGAAGGCATCCGCGCAGAGGCGAGTTTACGCGCCTATTCCGTGACCGAGAAACATCGCTTTGTTTGGGTGTGGATCGGCGACCCGGTGTTGGCCGATGAGCAACGAATTCCGGATCTTTCCTGGTGCTCGGATCAGAACTGGGTTTTCGAGGGAAGCACTTACCACCTCAAGTGCAACTACCAACTCCTCGTCGACAACTTGATGGACTTATCGCATGAAACATTTGTGCATCCGTCAAGCATTGGGCAACATGAAATTCTTGAGGCTCCCATCAAGGTGACTTCCGACGTGACCTCGGTGCATGTCACGCGCTGGATGCACAACATCGATCCTCCGCCCTTCTGGGCGGCGAATCTGCGCTCCTTTGCGAAGTGCGACCGCTGGCAGATTTGCAACTTCACTTTACCGGCGAACGTGATGATCGATGTCGGCGTGGCCCTGGCTGGAACCGGTGCGGAGAACGGGGACCGGTCGAAAGGCGTGACTGGCATTGTGGTGAACCTGATGACTCCGGAGAGCGAAACCTCAACCTGGTATCACTGGGGCATGGTCCGTAACTTTCAGACGGACGATCGAGGACTGACGTTTCGTATTCGGGACGGTCAAGCCGCAGTGTTTGCGGAAGACACAGAGATTCTCGAAGCTCAGCAGGAAAACATTCTGCACCGTCCGGACCGTCAGCTTCTTAATTTCAAGATCGACGCCGGCGGTGTGCATGCCCGGCGCATCATAGAGCGCGAGTTGGCGCGGCAGAGTGCGAAGTAATGTTTCCCACGATGCTTTATTTATGAGGGTTTGATTTCTCCGCATCCCCAGCCGCCTTCGCAGCCTTCCCCTCGGTCATACTCTGATTCGCGCGGAAGATGACGTAGGCGCGTATATCTGCCGCAGCTTGCTGCGATACTTCTTTGCCAAACGCCACCATGCCCATCGACTGGTATGCGCCGTCGCGAACAATCTTGAACCATTGCTCGCCCTCGAGCGCGGTCGAGTAGCGAAGATCCGGTAACAGCCCACCACTCACAGCAACGTCGCCGTGGCATGCCGAGCAAAATCGCTGGTAGACAGCTTCTCCATGATGAATCGCCGCCACGCTCGCGGTTGAAGCCGGAGGATTCAGAACCGGCTCTTCGAGAGGCGGGAGCGGCGCGAGGCTCGCCTTCCCACCCAGCTTGAACGCCAGCATCCGGCTGACATTGCGTACTCGCCCTGACTTGAACGAAACTTCGCCCGCTACCAGCGGGAAAACTCCGCCCCAGCCAGCGAGCACCGCGACATACTGTTCGCCGTTCACCGTATATGTCACGGGCCCTGCCATCACNNACGTATTGCTCACCGTTCACAGTGTAGGTCACGGGACCTGCCATCACACCGGTTTGCGCATCGAACGACCACACTTTCTCGCCCGTATCAGCACGATAAGCTTCGAAGCGTCCCGCAGCAGTGCCTTCAAAAACCAGATTCCCCGCGGTTGCGAGCGTTCCGCCATTCCACGGTCCCGGCCGCTCGACCGCCCAGGCTTGCTTCTGCCGCACCGGATCCCAAGCCACCAGCTTTCCTCTAACGCTATCGAGTGTCGCTTTCTTTATCTTTGGATCCTGCGGCAATCCCGCCGCTAACATGTCGATGCCAAAATTCATCGCGGAATTCTTGAATTCGAAATCCGTCTCTGATTTGAAATTAAATCCCACTTCATTGACGGGAATGTAAGTCAGGCCAGTCTGCGGACTGTAGGACATCGGCTGCCAACTGTGCGCGCCCAGCGGCCCCGGAACAATCGGCGGTGAATCGACGCGAGAATAACGTGCGGTCGCGCTTTCAATTGGACGCCCGGTTTTCATGTCAACCCCGGTGGACCAGTTGATAAAGGTAAAGGGCTTGGCTGAAATCAGCGAACCATTTTCCCGGTCGATGACATAGAAGAGACCATTCTTCGGCGCGTGCAACAGCACTTTGCGTGGCTTGCCTTCGATGGCAATGTCGGCCAGAATCATCTGCTCCGCTGAATCGTAGTCCCACTCGTCGTCTGGATTTTCCTGATAGTGCCAGACGTACTCGCCGGTGTCTGGTTTGAGAGCAACGACCGAGCAAGTGAAAAGATTCGCGCCACCCTTGGGACTTCGATACGTCTCGTTCCAGGGTCCGCCGTTGCCGACGCCGATGTAGAGAAGATCAAGCTCGGGATCGTAGACGATGGCATCCCACACCGTGCCGCCACCACCGACCTTCCACCACTCGCCCGTCCATGTCTTGGCGGCCTGCGCAAGGATCGGCTGCTCGAACGGTTTGGAGGGATCGCCGGGCACCGTGTAGAAGCGCCAGGCCAGTTTGCCCGTCGGCGCGTCGTATGCCGACACGTAGCCGCGCACGCCGAACTCCGCGCCGCCGTTACCGATAATCACTTTGCCTTTCACGATGCGTGGAGCGCCCGTGATCGTGTAGCGCCAGCGCGGGTCGATCGTGAGTTGCGTCCAAACCGGCCGGCCGGTAGCAGCATCGAGCGCGATTAGGCGGCCATCGAGAGTCCCGATGTAAATCTTCCCTTGCCAGACGGCGACCCCGCGATTCACCACATCGCAGCATGCGTTTGCGCCCCACTGGCGAGGCACTTTTGGATCGTAAGACCAGAGGCGCTCGCCAGTCGCGGCATTGAGCGCAAACACCTTGCTCCACGCGGTGGAGAAGTACATTACGCCATTGACAACAATGGGAGTAGCTTCCTGCCCACGGTCGGTATCAAGATCGAAATACCACGCCAAACCGAGCCGGCTTGCGCTGTGGTCGTTGATGGCCCTTAGCAGGCTAAAGCGCTGCTCGCTGTAAGTGCGCCCGTAGGTGAGCCAGTTTCCCGATTGGCTCTCAGCTTTCACAATCTGTGCATCGCTTACATTTGTCGCTGTCGCAGCCTGTGGCTCCATATCCTGCGCGCTTGAAAGGTGGAGTCCTTCCAAGATCAGAACGCCGAGAATGAGTGCGAAAACCCTACTTCCAGACTTGCGCATGACGCTCCTTCTTGGGGCGAGCTTCTTGCTGAATTTTCATCCGTGTCGAGCTTCGGCCGCAAGAGGAGCCTTCTCCTCGTATGTTCTTTTCACCAGTTGCCCCTTCATCTCATAGCGCGGCAGCGTTCCCGCACTCACCAATTCGACCGATGCCGAAACGCTCAGTAGTGCTTTGATCTTGCGCTCCATCGCGGACTTGAGCGCAGCCGAAGCTGTGGGCTCGCCGCAACACTCCGCTACTACTTTCAGCGGTGGCGCTACTGCCGGACCAGGATTGTCGAGTACGATCTGAATTTCTCCCGTCGCTTCCGGAGAAAAGCCGGCAACAACTTCCTTGATCGCCGAGGGGAAAACATTCACGCCCAGCACGATCAGCATGTCGTCGGTGCGTCCGATGCAACGCAGCTTGAAACCGGTACGGCCGCAGGCACAAGAAGTGCCCAACACCTGAACACGATCGCGTGTGCGAAAACGCAGCAGGGGAACGCACTCCCGCTGCAAACTGGTGTAGACCAACTCCCCTGTCACGCCCGATTCATGCGGGAGCTTCTCGCTCGTCTCCGGGTCGACGATCTCTACGACCACAGCCTCCGGACCATTGAAGTGCATTCCGCATTGGTGCGGACATTCGCTGAAGATGATGGGAGCCATATCGGCATTTCCCAGTCCTTCCGTGACGCGCGCGCCCCAGTCTTTCTCCAGCTTTGCTCGTACCGCAGGGATTCCAGCTCCAGGCTCGGCCCCGCAGAACAGTTTCTTCAATCCCAGTTCTCGCGGATCCCTTCCTGCTTCCCGCACGAAATCGGCAAAGTAGGCGGCATAGGATGGCGTGCAATGCACCGCGTTGACACCCAGCAGCGGAATGATCGTCATCGCCTTCTCCGACGCGCCCGTGCCGAGTGGAACAAACACCGAGCCCACCGATTCAATCGCATCTTTCGAGGTCAATCCCGCCACAAACAGCGTGAGCCCGGCCGCGTGCAACACGACATCGGTCTTCCTCAGACCCTGCGTGTAGAAGGATCGTGCCGTGAGCCTCGTCCAAATCTTTGCGTCGCGGCGAGTGATTCCCACGAAGCTGGGCTTGCCGGTTGTACCGGTCGAACTGTGAACGCGAATCACATCGCGCCAGTCGGCGGCGATGTGGCGGCCTAGAGGTGGATGTGCCATCTGGCTGGCGCGTAACTCTTCCTTCGTTGTGAAGGGGAAACGGGCCAGATCACGCAACGAGCGAAAATCCTTGCGGCAAATTCCGGCTGTGCGGAATTTTTCCTGATAGAACTCGGATCGAGCAAACAGATAGTCGAGTTGTGACGCCAGCAGTCCTTGTTGCAGCGCGGCAGTCTCTTTCGCTGTTGCCGTCTCGATCTTGCGATCCAGGTACTCGCTCGATTTCATTGGCCGGAGCGCCACCTCGTCATCAATCTTTGATCTCGCAAGTCTTGATCTCTCAGTATCGATCTTTCAGTTCGATCATAAAGATGCTGATCTCCGAAGGTCCCAGGTTTTCAACTGTGTGCGGCGGGAGCGGCTGCGTCCACTGTGCACAGGGAATCCTCGGCGGGTCTCCTGCCTCGCGGCTATCGAACAAAATCTCTCCCTTNNGTATGAAGAACGCGCACTCGCTGATCTTCCAGCAACAGTTGATGGTACGCCGGTGCAGCCACCAGCGCGTCGAGCGCGTCCGGCCATCGCCAGAGTTGCGGGTTCGGAAGAACAAGGTTTTCGCTCACGCGGTCCTATGAAAAACTGGCAAGAATACTGACAAGACAAGGGAAGTGTCCCATCTCGAGTCGGGCATCTATTGAAACTGCGCGATCGTCGTTCGAAACGCTCGTCTCGTCAACTCATCGAGCGGCAGCGTCCGCAGTTCCGCAGAAAGGACTTCAATCCCCCAGGGTCCCGTATATCCCGCCTTCTGCATGCACTGAACGAATCCGCGAACATCGAACTCTCCCTCGCCGCAGAACCGGCGATGGTTGATCGTATCCTCGTGCAGACCCCACGGCGAATGAATCGTTCCATCATTCAACTCCACGCCGACCACGTATTCCTTCGGTACGCGGCTTATTTCTTCGTACGGGATGCCGAGTTTCACTATGTGCCACAGATCAAGCACGATTCCGCCGTTCGGTGCTCCCGCACCCTTCACCATCGACAGCGCTTCCTCCAGCGTTCGGATCATGGCGAATGGCATAAGTTCGAAGCCGATTCTTGTGCCGCGCTCGGCCGTCTCCTCGCAGAGAATGGCAAACGCCTCGACGAGATGCGGCAGAGAGCATTGCTCCTGGGAAAAATCGCCAACCTTGATATGCCGCGCGCCTAGCACTTCGGCGGCCTCGAGCAACCTTCCCTTTCGAATGTCCGATGACTTCTTTCGTTCCCCCTCGAGAAACCAGTCCGTCAGGAATTCCAACTCCACGTGTTGGATGCCATTGTCATCGAGGATCTGCTTCATTTCCTTGAGGCTGTACTCCTTGAGAACACGGTCGAGGTCGGCATGCCAGATGCCAAAACCCTTGAAACCCATGCTGGCGGCAGACTTCACACGATCTTTAAAGTCGAACGGACTATACTCCCGGTCGGTGTGAGGAAGGCCCGATGATATCGTCCAGTAAGAAGCGAGCAACTCGACGCCTGGTGTCATAGCAATTTATCGACGCTGCGGCCGCGCTACAAAAGATGTCTGGCCGTATTACAGGCGACACATCTCGCATAAACCGGGAAGACTCTAAAGCTGCGCGCAGACCGACTTGCTTTCGGTATAAAGTTCCAGCGCCGCATGGCCATTCTCGCGGCCCCATCCCGATTGCTTGTAGCCGCCGAAAGGCAGGGCTGGATCAAAGACGTTGTAACAGTTGATCCACACCGTGCCGGCACGAAGCTTGGCGGCCATGCGGTGTGCCTTGCTGATGTCGCGGGTCCATACCGCGGATGCCAGTCCATAGATCGTGTCATTGGCAAAGTCAACAACTTCCTCCGGCTCATTGAATGGAATCGCAGTAACGACGGGGCCAAAGATTTCCTCGCGGACAACCTTCATGTGCGGCTTCACGTCCACCAGAACGGTAGGTTCCACAAAGTATCCTGTATCTCCAATCCGGTGGCCGCCTACGACAGCCTTCGCGCCATCCTTGGCGCCGGAATCAAGATAGCCGCAAACCCGGCTAAGCTGTTCCTTCGAAACCAGCGGCCCGAGATTCGTGGACGCGTTCATACCCGGCCCCACCTTGAATTTCTTGGTCTCGTCCGCAACTCCCTCAACGACCTGCTCGAAAATGCTCTTGTGGGCGAAGAGGCGAGAACCGGCTGTGCAGATCTGCCCCTGATTGAAGAATATAGCGCTCGCACTGCCGGGAATAGCGGTCTTCAAATCCGCGTCAGCGAGAATCACGTTAGGGGACTTCCCCCCGAGTTCGAGCGAGACTTTTTTCAGATTTCCCGTCGCCGCATTTGCAATTAGTTTGCCGACCTCGGTCGAGCCGGTGAAGGCGATCTTATCCACGTCGGGATGCGCGGCCAGTGCAGCGCCGGCGGTTTCGCCGAAGCCCGCCACGATGTTGACCACTCCGTCCGGGAAACCCGCTTCCTGAATCAATTCTCCCAGCCGCAACGCGGTGAGCGGCGTTTGCTCGGCGGGTTTGAGTATGCACGTGCATCCCACGGCTAGCGCAGGCGCGAGTTTCCACGCGGCCATAATGAGGGGAAAATTCCATGGGATGATCTGCCCTACAACGCCAACCGGCTCGCGCAGCGTATAAGCGAAGTACTTGCCGAGGGGCGAAGAAATCGGAATCGTTGTGCCCTCAATTTTCGTTGCCCAACCGGCCATGTAACGGAATACTTCTACTGCGGCCGGGACATCGACGATGCGCGAGAAAAGCAGCGGCTTGCCGTTATCCAAGGTTTCAAGTTCGGCAAGTTCCTCGTGGTGCTGCTCGATCAGATCGGCGAGCTTCCACAGAAGCCGCCCGCGCGCCGCCGGGGACATGTCCGGCCACGGCCCGCTTTCAAACGCCTTGCGCGCTGCTGCGACGGCTTGGTCAATCTCAGCGCGGTCGCCCTCCGCCACTTGCGCCAAGACCTCGCCCGTGGCGGGGTTATAGGTTTCGAAAGTCTTGCCCGCCGTGGCTTCGACCCATTCGCCGCCAATCAGTAGCTTTCTGGGTCGGCTCAGAAACTCTCGGACAGAGCGGTGCAGCTCAACGGGTGCGGTTGTGGTGGCCATACGTCTCCCTCTTTTATTTCGCCGTGGTGTGACCCAAAAAACCTCGCGCGCACGAATTGGGCGGCCTAGATGCCTTTCCAGTCCAACTGTGGCGCAATCGATTGTAGACGCAGCTGGCGCGATTGCAAGTAGGTACCTCAATGTAACCTTGGGAAAAGCGTGAGAAGAACTTCCGGGCGATGCTGCGGCACATGGAAGAACTTGCGGGTTTCGCAGGGTACGAGCCGTCATTCGTTGACTCGCCGATGCCGCATCTCTAAGATGAAGCGACTCGAACCCCCGGGTCTGGTGTCTCCCGAATGCTCTACGCCGAAATATGGAAGAAATGCTCGTATTTCGCGATTAATCCCTAAGCAAACCGGACTGCAGAGAATGGACTGCTCGGCAGTGATGCCGCCACCGGCCCGGCTTTTCTCTGGAGGGCAATCGGCAGTCCGGTTTCAACGACCGCATGGGGCGAATGCAATGCGAGCGGATCTTGATGGGGATTCTGCCTTATCGAGTTGAGTGTAGACTGCAAACTTAGTTCAACGCTGTTACTGGAATAGCTTGAAGCGATGTATACACTACCGTCAGGTCGGGGCCGTTGGTTCCGCAGTCAAGCAGAACCTGAGCAAAGCCTTGCTGCGGGACGGTTACCACGCCAATTGAAGTAATGTTGGCATAGCCCGGAGCGCTTGGGGCAGTCCATGAGCCGTCAGGGTTTCGAGAACCGAAAGCTACCGGTACCGTTGCGAATGATCCGGTGCTGGTCCAAATGCTACTTCCTCCATCCATCTCAAAGTAGCAGCCCGCATATTCCCCGCTGTATACCGAAGACGAATTGCTAACGGTCGTCGATGCAGTAATCATGTAAATTCCGGGTGATAACGGACCACCCTGCGAGGTCTGGAAACTGGTTATGAAGTTATCGTAACCAGATACCAATGGGAACGGCAGGGTACCAATTGGCGTGCCGGTGTAACCATGTACTGATCCGGCAGGGCCGGTTGGACCCGTGGCTCCAGTTGGACCGGTAGCTCCAGTGGATCCAGTCGCTCCCGTTGGTCCGGTCAATCCTGGTAGGCCCTCAATCCCCTGAATTCCCTGTGTTCCGGGAGTTCCCGGTGTCCCAGCCTGTGCCATCATTACCCACGGAGACGTGCCCGGTATAGCAGTCCCCGCTGCTACGGGGGCTGTTGCAACATAGGTGGACGTACCACCAGAGGTGGAGGTCGCAACAGTACCGCCAGTGCCGATTACCTGTGAACCTGCGGCACCGGACTCCGAGTACATGCTGTCGCCATTGATGTTCCACGTTCCGTAGCCAATGGGTCCGAAGCAGTTGGACGAGTCCGTCATACAGAACGCCCCAGACGTGCCGCTCACGCCCCAGAAGCCACCACTGCTGTAGGTCATCGTGAGGTTGGTCGAAGTTGCGGTAAAGTCGTTGTTGGGTTGGCCCCCTGTATTGTAGTTGCCGGAACTAAATGCGGAATTACCCGGCGTTAGAAGTGTCGAGTTCGTGGCACTGTCTGCCAGCGTGAGGTTCCACGAGACGATGTTGGAAGTGTTCAACACGCCTATGGTGCCATCGGTCGTTATCGTGCCAACCATCGAACCAGCGGAACCGAAGGTCAGGTTGACGTTGTAGGTGATATTGTTAGCACCCGCAGACGTGGGGACGAAAGTTACAACGTCGTTGATGGCATATGCGGTGCTCGCGTTGAAAGCGCCACGGAAGTTGAAGCCAGTACCGTTGGTGCCGTTCGTTCCGTTGGTGCCTGGAAGTCCTTGCGCGCCTGCTGCTCCGGTTGCACCCGCTGTGCCTGTGGCTCCGTTGCAGACGTAGGTAACACCAGAGGCGCTTGTAAGACCAGTACCACCATTCGGGCACTCCGGGTTCCCAGGCGCAATTACAAACGTTGTAACATTCGTCCCGTTTGCTCCCGGAAGCCCTTGTGCGCCTACTGCTCCGGTTGTGCCAGTTAAGCCCAGGGGACCTTGCGGCCCCGCTGTGCCAGCGGCGCCCGCTGGACCCGCAGCACCAGACTGAGCGATCACGTTCCAGTTTGGATTGGGCGCAAACTGAATGTTGACGGTGGCCGGTGTGCCGCTATTGGCTTCGGTAACCGCAGTGGTTCCCATTGTCCAAATGAGGTTTCCGCCTGAATCCGTTAATAGTGTTGGTCCGTTGAAGACTGTGCCGCTACCATTCACGAAAAGACTAATCGTAAAAGGGTCACTGGGAATGACTCCCAGTGTAAAGACTATGGGACAGTTGCACTGCGGGTTTATGAGCGTGGCCGGGGAGCCGTTCAGCATTGCCCCGTATGATCCACTCGGGTAAGTGAGAGCGCCTCCGCCAGCGGGTTGATAGTTGATGCCGTTGTATCCACCTGCAACAGGAAGCTGGAATGTAAGGAGGTAGGAACCAGTGGGCCAGTTAACCGTAAGGTTCAGGGTTGTACTTGTGTCAGGTTCCTGACCAGTATTAGCCACGGTGACTACGTAGCTGGACCCATTGAAGGAAACCGCGTCGTTGACGTTGTAGCTGGTTGTGGAACTCCACGGTCCAGTCCAATTGATGCCCGTTCCGTTGGTGCCGTTCGAGCCGTTTGCGCCCGCATTGCCCTGCGGTCCAACCAGACCTTGTGGACCCTGTGGGCCTGCTGCGCCATCGTTTCCGTTGATCCCCGCCACTCCTTGTGGACCGATTGCACCAGCGGGACCAACCAGACCTTGANNTGCTGCTCCCTGCAGCCCTGTTGATCCAGTTGCTCCCGATGCACCTGATAGTCCGGTCAGTCCAATCGGACCCTGTGGGCCTACGGCCCCGGTTGCACCTGTTGCGCCGTTCAAACCCTGGAGCCCTGCAATCCCCTGGGCACCAGTAGCTCCGGTCGAGCCAGTGGCTCCCTTCGGTCCTACGGGCCCGGTCGCTCCCTGCGGTCCAACAGCGCCGTAAGTCACGGAGAACGTAGCGGAAGCGCCACCGCTGTTGGCGACCAACAGCTCGTAAGAACCTGCCGCCTGTACGGGCAGACTGGCTACGATCACCGAAGACGAGCACGCGGATGTCACCTTAAGTCGCGTCGTGTTGAAAGTGACTGCGGGCAAAGCGCCAGTGCAAAAGCCTGACCNNATGACCCAACAACGCTCAGCGTGTGGGTTGTGTAATTGATGGACGCGCTGTCAATAGTGACCGGAGTGAGCGCGAAAGATAGCGCAGGAACCAACAATAGCAAGATACACAAGTAGCGTTTCATTCTAAATTCTCCAGTCATCTGCTCGGTCGTGCCCTGCCTGAGGGGCGTGACCACGACTTCACTTTATGCAACTTTCGTTAAGGTCTCTTTGCAAGGCGCGGAAGGGTCGCAGAGTTTTCTTGGGAGAGGGTTCCGGGGGAACCGTATAAATCCGTCTCGCCTATGGTGAGGCCATCTTTAGCTGTTGCAGCGGATCGGGAAAGATACCGTCTGGGTCA
>PLUJ01000078.1:0-3233 GCA_003165455.1 Acidobacteriaceae bacterium
CCGTCAAGAATTTCATGGCGGTTTACATCGTCGCCATACATGGCTTTGTCTCCACTCTTGTCGGCTTGCATCACGGCACCATTCAGGCTCACTCCGGCAAAAACGCCCTTGGAACGCGAATAGGACAGAATCTCCGCATTCAATTTAAGGTCAGTGCCAGCAGCGGCGTTCCGGCCCACAGGTCCGGCTGCTACAGAAGCGTCTGCGCCAAGCTTGAATTTGTCGCTGAGCAGGCTGTGCAGGGCGTGGTCGTTCATAAAGAGCATCACCAGGTCGGTCGAAGAACCCCCGATTTGATAGCCCACACTTCCACCGTCAATGGCCACAAACAATGGCGCGCTCCAGCCATGCTCGGTGCGACAGGTTGCCAGTCCCCTGCCGTAGCTTCCGCCGAATACAAAAGCGAATTTCTTGTCCCCTGGAATGATGGCGATACACTTCGCCGATTCCAGAAGATCCGAAGGAATGCCCTGATCCGGCGTATTCATGATCTCCTGGAATACCTGGGCAGCTTTCTGGGTGCGATTAACATCATCCTCGCGATCCGAGGCGACAGCAGTTAGAGTTACGAGCAGAGTTAGCGTCGTGACGATCAGAATGCGTTTCAACATTTGTTATCCTCCTACGAAGTTTGCCGCGCAATTGATTTCAGCAATCAGTTCAGTTCTCCAAGCTCTAAATCGTCGGCGCAAATCATGCGATGAGCGAGACGAACGACTTGTTTCTTCCAGCTCGATGAAGAAGCGGACGATCCAAGATGTCATCGTAATTACTGAGGAAAAACAATTCTGTTCAATAAGGACCACATTTAACTTTGTAAGTCTGCGGCAAGTCCGAACGGGTGAACATGCCCGCTGCAGCTGCAAAGTTGAAAGCGCAGGTGGGTTCGCTTTTTCTACGAATTAATGTCACCGATCTCCGCCAGACCCCTGAACACTTCAAGACGGATAGCGGCTGCGATGACACACTCATACGCCGGGGATACTTCGCTGTCGAAGCGATGCGGCGTCGGCNNGCAGCCTTCTTCGGTGCAGAGTCAAAGTCCGACACGTCGAAGCGGAAACCATCCTCGACGCCTTTCAAGGCTTGGTTGGCTTCGTAATACTTCCCCGCCTCGATAAGCCGTGCCGCCTCCTTGATCCCGCTCGTGGTCTTATTGAGGGGCGCCACTTCCATTACGAAACTAACGTCAATGTTTTAGGGTATCCATAGCCTGCTTGTGCTCGCCTTTTTTGAGCAGTTCGTTGGCCTTGGCGACACCGGCGGACTTTTCAGGTGTGTCAACGTAGTCCTCACCAAGTGTCAACGAACCGTCCACAGGAATCCAGATCGTTGGGGTGGTGCTTGCCGTCGCGCCGGATCCCGGCTGAGTCATGTTCGATGGAGGCCGGGGGTTCGGGGCCCGCGCTGACGCATATTTCCAGTCAGTATCCGGCCGCCAAATAAACAGCAATTCTGAGGCGCCGACTGCCAGCGTGAAAGCTGCTGGCATGGTTCCCGCTTTCTCCGTGACCTCCAGCGCAGCCTTGAGAATCAAAAATAGCCTTTCAGCGGGAGTTGCACCGTATAGATGTCGGTGTAGTTCGCATACTGGGCATTGCGGGACTGGCTGAAATGTAAGCACCCCCAAGTCCGCTGGATTCGCAGAATGGGATACGTTTTTTCGCGACACCTCATCGGTAGCTCCCGGTGCTGGGTGAGCATTATTGCTCAGACCGTTTTAATTTTGATTTGCTAAGGTTTGAATTATTCGACGCGCCAACGCTTCCAGCAGATGCGGACTCACGTGGACGGCATGCCTCAAGCTTTCGTGTCGAGAGCGGGGAGCAGAGTGCATCATTTGTTCTCTTATCCGTTTGTTCTCTATCCGTTCGGCGAAAACCGGCTCCATATTCACGCGATCAGATTCACTTGCCCGCGTGCGAAAGCGAAACTCCTAATGCTTTGGACGATCTTCGTTGCTCTTCTGATTTTGTGGCTTCTGGGCCTCGGTCTGCATTTCGGTGGAGTCTTAATCAACCTGCTCTTGGTTGTCGCGTTGGCCGTCCTGGTCATTAAGCTGAGCGGACCGCGAGCTACGGTTTGAGGGAAGGTAGTGCGAATCCAGCATCGGGAAGCCGGTGCGGCCTCCTCGCGCTCTTCCTTGGTGTTGATGTCTTTCCACCCGGTCTATACCGTTAAGGAGTACGCAGTGTCCGCGCCTGATCTCTCCGTGAGTTCGAGACAGAATATCCTGATGCGAAGCGAAGTGCTCTGAAAAGAAACCTTCATCATTCTTGCCAGGGATTCCCAGCCAGTCGCTTCCCATACGGGTAGCGGTGATTGGGAACCACCTTCCTCGACAGGATGCCGGGACAAGATGCGTTCCAGCGCCGGATGAAGGCTGAAGAGGAAGAGGATACGAGTCAACAAAGACCCAGACACCTTGATCACTCCGGAAAATTATGCCTTGGACGTTAGTTGGCACGCATCGAATCGGCAACTCTGACTGCTCGGTGGTCCACGCCGTTCCGAAGCTCAAAGAGATTGATCTCCTCGAAGGAAAGATCTGGATCGACGACCAGGACTTTGCGATCATTTTGCGATCATGAAGATCACAGGTGTCAGTTTGAGTGCGACGCATCAGGAACGTTCAAAACGGCAACAAGCCGGAACTACAATCGCGAACCGCCCGGGAGGCTTATCACTGGTAGTACGCCCTCTGGAGAGACTTCGACGTTCGCGTCTTCTCGATGCTTGTCGGCCAGCTCCGACTCCGTTTGAGCGCCCCCGGGGACGCTTAGGACTGGCAGCGCTCCTTGCGGAGAAACCTCGGCCCTCGGGTCGCTCTTGTCGGCCGTTTGTGATCCGGTTTGAGAGCTAGAGACGCTTAGGACATCGAGCGATGCGCTCTTTGCCGACCGAAGCCCAAGAGTTCTTCCGCGACCATGGTCCAGGGTTTGTTTTGTTTCTTTGGCCATACTTTTGTGCTCCTTACTTTTGTGCTCCTCAATAGGATTCTGATGCTTTGAACCTTTCGCTGACTGAGCAATCGGGAACAGTGCTCGCAAGAAACTACATGATCTAATACAACTCTCGAACCAAGCCGCTTCGACTTTGGCGAAGGGCCAGTCCTGTCCATACCTATCGAAGATGACCGCATGGGATCGGCCCGATGATGGCATTTGAGAAATGCGCGGTCCGCGCCGGCATTTCGTTCACTCCAAGATGATGGCGTGGGTCGCCGTCGATCG
>PLUJ01000078.1:3330-3629 GCA_003165455.1 Acidobacteriaceae bacterium
TCATGATGCCTCTGGTCGGCTTCCTCCCGGCGGACGACAAGCGCATAATCAGCACAGTTAAAGCCATTGAAGCAAATCTCATGGAGAGTGGCTTTGTAACGCGGTACACGCAAGACCCGGACGTCGATGGTATGCCGCACGGCGAGGGTAAGTTTCTCGCCTGCACTTTCTGCTTGGCGGACAACTATGTCTTGCACGGCCGCCACGAAGATGCAGTCCGGATATTTGAACGCCTGCTGGATGTTCGCAACGACTGTCGGGCTCCTTTCCGAAGAATATGATCCCGTCGCAAAACGTCT
>PLUJ01000174.1:0-20464 GCA_003165455.1 Acidobacteriaceae bacterium
GATTTTTCGCCAACCGACAATAGTTCCGGAGTCAAAAGCAAGTCATGAGTTGACCATCCGTTTGAGGTTCCGCCCCGGCTTGAACAGGATCGTGCTAAAGTGCGGTACTGTTTATCCTGACCGTCCTGGAGAGATTGAAATGGCCCGAATTCTGGTTCCGCGTATTACACCGGAACGGCCTGCGCGCAGAGGCCATTCGCGGTTCAGCTTGTCCCTGATATTCCTGCTTGCTCTATTCAACGCCCGCGGCTGGTCCCAGTCGCTTGTGATCAAGGACGTAACTGTGATCGATGCCACCGGGAGCGCTGCCGCACCGCATAGCACCGTGGTCATTGATGGCGATCACATCGTTGCCGTAAGCCGGTCAAAGAGGACACATCTTCCACAGAACGCCGTAATCGTCGACGGCACCGGCAAGTTCCTCATCCCCGGGTTGTGGGACATGCATGTCCACGGTGCGTCAGACACGCGCGCTCCCTGGAGTCATCTTCTTTTTGTGGCGAACGGAGTGGTCGGCGTGCGTGACATGTCAGGTCCGCCAGATGCCCACGCATGGCGGGCTACGCAGGCCTCCGATCCAGATCCGTCGCCCACCATTTATCTGGGCAGTCCCATTGTCGATGGTCCAAATCCAACTTGGCCCGATTCAATTGTTGCCGCGGATGAAGCGCAGGGGCGCGAAGTAGTGGATCGGCAGCAACAGCGTGGCGCGGACTTCATCAAGGTCTACAGCGGGTTGCCGCGCAACGCTTACTTCGCAATCGCCGACGAGGCCAAAAAGCGTGGCATCCCATTCGAAGGTCATGTACCGGATGCGGTGACGGCGGCCGAGGCAAGCGGCGCCGGACAGCGAAGCATCGAGCATCTCACCCAGGTGGCTGAGGGTTGTTCAAAGGACGAGAAGACCATCGCCGCAGAGCGGCAGAGGCTGGAAGCCTCGTTCCGGGCGCCGGACGCGACCATGCCCCAAAAAATCGCCGCCGGGCAAAACATCATTCGACTCAACTTTCATGTGGTTGAATCTTTCGACGAAGCCACTGCCCAGTCTCTGTTTGCGCAGTTCGTGAAGAATGGAACCTGGCAAACTCCCACGCTCACCTTGCTTCAAGGCCAGATCGACGATCCCTTGAATACGAATGACCCACGATTGCAATATCTGAGCAAAGAAGTGCGGGCCAAATGGGATGCCGGCTATTACAGTCACTTTCCTCCCCCGGCTCGAGCCGCAATGGTCCAGTTGGCAAAGGCGGAGTTCGAGGAATCCAAAAAAATTGTGGCTCTCATGTACCGGGCGGGTGTCCCCATCCTCGCCGGTACCGACACCATGAATCCGCACTGCCTCCCCGGCTTTGGCATCCATGACGAGCTCGCATTCCTGGTCGATGCCGGTTTACCTCCGCTTGCCGCTCTCCAGGCCGCCACTCGCAATGCGGCTCAATTTATGGGACAACGGGCCCGGCGCGGCACGATTGAAGCCGGCAAAACCGCCGATCTTGTTCTACTCGACAAAGACCCGCTCGCCGACATTCATAACACCCGCTCCATTCAAGCGGTCGTGCTTAACGGCAAGCTCTTCCCCCGTGCCGCTCTCGACGCCATGCTGACCAAAGCCCAGACGCTAGCCGGCATCCCGGATGCCGCTGCATCCGGAAAATGAGGAATAGCGTTTCCTGAACTCCATGTTAGCTCCCCACCCCATTTCGTTTGAAGAGCGTGGTCAGCAACTATTCTGGTGTCCTGAACGGCCCCTTTACTTGCGACCATTTCGCGCGCGTCGGAACTCGGGGCAGTAATGCAAGTAGGGCTGCTGCGAAAACAACCGCAATGAGGAAGAGAGCTGTGGCACGCACGTCGATCGTCCATGAAGAGCGACGGACCGGTTTCAGGTTCCGCATCACTGAAGTGAAAATATATTGAAAACAAAAGTTCTGGCGGAGAGGGTGGGATTTGAACCCACGATACCCGTTAAGGTATGTCCGCTTTCGAGGCGGATCGTTTCAACCACTCACGCACCTCTCCGCGTGGGAAAAATTTGGTGCCAGCGCGAACCGAGATTCCTCGCTGCCCTCGGAATGACAAAACTCACTATGGCAAAACTTCACTAGCGACGGGTCTTGAAAAACTCCTGCAACAACTCCGCGCAACGGGCGGCGAGTACGCCACTGCGGACTTCAACCCGATGGTTTAATCGCGGATGATTCAGCACTTGCATCGCGGAGTGAACGGCTCCCGCCTTGGAATCGTCCGCGCCGTAAACCAGTCGAGCGATGCGCGCGTGTACCATGGCCCCCGCGCACATGGCGCACGGCTCAATTGTAACAAACAGGTCGCAGTCCGGCAGTCGATGGTTTCCGATGGCTGCGGCTGCCTCGCGCAGAGCAACGATCTCGGCGTGAGCGGTGGGATCTTTGTCGGTAATGTTGCGATTCCAGCCTCGGCCGACGATGCGCGGACTAACGATGCGGGACTGGTGTACCACGACTGCGCCGACGGGAACTTCGCCGGCTTCCAGAGCGCGCTGGGCTGAACGTAGCGCTTCCTCCATCCAGAGTTCGTCTTTCATCCAGAGGTCGCCTTTCGAAGTTGGCGCGGAGAGTTTTTCGCCGGCGGAAGGAACGTCCGCAGTCCCAGTATAACGATCTCAATCTGCCGCAAGTTCACCATGCCGCCGTTGGATCTCGATGCTGCGGTTAGATCAGGTTCAACACCGAGCGCACCACGTCGGGCACAAGGGCATGAACGATGGCGGGAACCACGATCATGACGACTGGATAAGCAATCGCAACAAGCGGGACGGCCAGCAACATCTGGACCTTGGGCGGCAATTTTCTGAGGTAGGTTCGCATAACATGCTCTTGAAAAGGATACGAAAACGACCATACGGAAGTTCCACGGGGATATTCGAGCGGCATTCGGATGGCAAAGTGGCACTCGGGAATGCGCAGTGGTATGCTTACCCCGTTATGGGCATACCGAGCGTGCTTCGCAAAGTATTTCTCATCGACCTGTTGCAAGGGTTGAGGGTAACCTTCCGCTATCAGGATCCGAAAGAAATCTACACGGAGCAATATCCGATGGAGCGGCCGCAGGTGGCCGAACGCTACCGCGGGGCGCCGCGGCTGAATGTGAATCCCGATACGGATGAGACGATGTGTATCGCGTGCGACCTGTGCGCGGTGGCGTGCCCGGAAAATTTGATCGTGGTTTCAAGCGCGCGCAACGAGCAGACCCGCCGTAAAGAGCTCACAACATTTACATATGACCTGAGCCGCTGTATGTTTTGCGGCCTCTGCGAGGATGCCTGTCCGGTGGACGCGCTTGAACTGACTCAGGATTTCGAGCTTGCCAGCTATACGCGTGAAGGCTGGATATGGGACCGCGAGACGCTGGAAAAAGGTCCGCAACCTACGCTGTACAAGAAGTAATTCTTTCGCGCTTCCGAGATCGTTCTTACTTGAACGTTAGCGGCTTCCGGTGCGCCGTTTCGTTAAGTACCGGATCACGCCGCAGCGCCTACTGCATCAGCCGGATATTCTCTCCTCGTTTCTGCGCTCACACTCAGCCATTGGATTCCTTGAACCAGCGTGTCTTGAACCAGCGTGTACGGCAGGCCGGAAGAGGGATCGCGAAAAAATTGAATGCTGGAGGCCTCAAAATGTCAAAGAAATTTCTATTGTTGTCGGTGCTTTTGCTCTGCGGCACCTGGGTCATGGCGCAAGCCGGTAGTGGAGCTGGAGGCGCGGGCGGTGCGGGATCGGCTGGAGGCGCGGGTGGCGCCGGACAGGGCGCTGGCCAAGGCGCCGGACAAGGCGCCGGACAAGGCGCCGGACAGGGCGCAGCCGCAACCCCGGGTCAAGGAACTCCTGGGGCACCGCCAACTGGCCGCGCCGGGACGCCGCCTACAGGCGGAACGGCCGCGCCACCGACCGGCGCGGGAAGTGGGAACTCGGGTACAGCTCCGGGCACACCCAGCACTCCTGGCAGCCCTTCACAACCGTCAACCTCTCCGAACAATCCGGATAACCCGAATCCAAGCACCGGTCCGAACGGCACGCCTGGAAACAACCCGGGATCGAATCCGAGCTCGCCCAATGGCGGATCGACGAACCCTGATACTGCAAATCCAGGATCGAATCCAGGTACAGCGAACCCCGGTTCTAATCCTGGAACGTCAGGATCTGGCGGTTCGAACCCTGGCGGGAGCACACCTTCCGGCCCTGGTATGTAATTCAGGCTGTAGCGAGTTTGGAAGATAGTTTATGAGCTGAATAAAGGCGGACCTGAAAAGGTCCGCCTTTTGCGTTTGCAAGAGATTTGGTCGCGCCCTATTTCTAATCGCCTGAGATGGTGGCAGGTTGGGGCTGCCTGCTGGCGCGGGAGTTCCACCAGGCCTGCACGCCCTGTCGAACCAGTTTGAAGATGGTGCGGCGATTTTCCGAGATTACTTTCAACCAAGCGAAGCGGCCCAGCATGGGGAAATAAATGCCACGGAAGCACAGACGCGCGATCAGGATGTTGATGCGATAACCCAACGGTTGGTCAGAGATTGAATCCACAGCCTGGGCGATGGCTTTCGGACCATAGGAATCGGCCCAGCCGTAATTTACCTCCTGGTGAGCTTCCGCGATCGTCATTTTGAGTGGAGTGTGGGCCATAGCGAATGGAATGAACTCCTGCCAGTGTTTGGGGCGAGTCAGGCGGCCAGCGACCTCGAGACGTTTGAGAAGCGGAGTTCCAGGAAGCGGCGTGAGCAGGCCGAAAATCGGCAGACCGGGCGGCCAGGTTCGCACCTGCTCCAGCGTGCGCTCGGCGGCGCCTACGGTGTCGTTATCCATGCCGAAGATGAATGACGTGATGGCATAGACGTTGCGCTGGGCGAGGCGCTGCAGCACGGCTGCATATTCTTCGGGCTTGTTGAAGCCCTTATTCACATCCTTCAAGTTGGCGGGATCGATGGATTCCATGCCAATGAAGACCCACTTGCCGCCGGAAGCGGAGATGAGATCGACGAGTTCCTGATCGCGCAAGAGGTTGGCGCTGATCTGGGCGACCCAGTTTACTTGCGCGCCAGCGGCGATGATATCGCGCAACAGAGATTTGGTGCGTTTGATGTTGATAGCGAAGTTGTCATCGATGAAGAAGACAGCGATTTGGCCGCGCTCTTTTCTGGCGCGGGCCTTTAGCAAGAGAAGTTCGTTGACGACGCTTTCNNACGGTGCAGAACTCGCAGCCATAAGGACAGCCGCGGCCTGATTCGACGGGAATGATGCGGAAAGTTCCCCAACCTTCTCCATGTTTCTGCAGCCAGCGGGTAAATTGTTTTGGGACGAGATTGAATTGGCGCAGATCGATAGTGTCCCAGGGAATCACGGGATATTGCTTGAGGGAGGGCTTCAGCTCTTTGCCTGCGGCGTCAACCGGAGCGTAAATTTCTTTGAGTTCGCCGCGAGCGGCGTCTTCGACGATGCGCGGCCAGGTTTCATCGGCTTCGCCGAGGGCGACGGCATCGGCGTGGCGCGGGCCACCATCGCGGCCCAGGGCTTCGTCTGCCATTTCAGTAACGTGCGGGCCACCCATGACGACGGCCACACCGGCGGCGCGGACCGCATCAGCCATGCGATAGGCCTTAGCGATCATTCGGGTCATTGCACCGATACCGACGAGATCAATTTTCTCTTCACGCACGTAACGGGCGATACCGGCTTCATCCATTGGTTGAGCGTTGCCGTCAATGAGCACAACTTCGTGGCCAGATGGAGTGAGCGACTGGAGGAGGAACATCCAGAGATGCGGCATGAAATTGCGCGTAACCCCGTTGTCGGGGTTGTAGAGTAGGATTTTCAAATAGGCCCTGATTTCTGCGTGCGATGGAGATTCAAGCGCCCAGAAAATCCGCTCCAGGCAGGGGTGGCTGGGGTCGAATTTATTTTACACGGAATTGTTCGGAACCGCACATTGGAGAGTCGGGTGCGTTACAAAGTGATGAATGTGGTTTCGGGCAGGGTTCCAAAGTGGTCATGGGGCCAGCACCTTTGGCTGACCTCGGGGATCGTTGAGAGGCTTAGAATGGGATTACCGAAGTGACGGGGCGGGCAGAATTCGCATCTAACCTGCAAGAGAAGGTCATTCTCCCGTTCATTCTTCAGAAATCTTTCAGGATGAGGTTTGCGATGATGAAGACGTTCAAGGCTGGTCTATTTTCGGCGGCTGCGGTTGCGGCGCTGGTTACGGTGACGATGGGTGTAGCGACTGCAATGCCGCTGAATTCTTCGGCGCGAGGGGTGGTTCCGGCGGACTTGCAGCAGTTAATTTCAGTGGATTACCGCGCGATGGCGGACTCGCCGACGGCAACCGCCTTGAAGCAGCAGATTATGGGGACGCAGCCGAATCTGCAGGAGTTCGAAGCGGCTTTGAAGGGAATCGGGATCAATCCGGATAAAGATGTGGACACGCTCGCGTTCGCGTCATTTCGCACGGCGAAAATGGGAGTGAAGGGCGTGGGCGTAGCGGCTGGGCCGTTCACCATGAAAGCGGTGCTGAAGAAGTTGACGGTGGCGAAGATCAAGCCGACGAAATACCGGACGTCGAATATCTATCCGATGGACGGCGGATTTGTGATGACTTTTCTCGATGACAGCACGCTGCTTTTCGGGGAGATGTCGGCTTTAAAGATTGCATTGGACACGCGCGACGGGCTGGCGCTGGGACTGGATACGAATGAGACGATGTCCGACATGATGTCGAACGTGGACTCGTCGCCGGTGTGGAGCGTTCTGGATCAGTTGGGGACGCAGAACGTGATGCTATCGGCTTTAGGGGATGCCGCGAAGGTGGCCGATTTCGACACGATTAAGAAACGGTTGCTGGGATCGGAATACACGATGAACTTTACGAGTGGAGTGAATTTTGATTTGACCGTGGTCACCTCCGATTCGATGAGCGCGGCGACGTTGTCATCGTTGGTGAAGGCGGGCTTGCTTTACAAGAAAATGAGCGCGACGCCTACGGAAAAAGTTGCGATGGATAATACCAGCGTAGATTCCGACGGTTCGAATGTGAGCTTCCATTTCAAATCGACCGATCAGCAGTTTCAGTCGATCATGCATTCGCAGTTGTTTGCGGCGGTTTCGCACTAAGAGTTTCGCGCGAAGAGCTAAATCCCGATTAAAGCAAGCACTGAGAGACGGAGGAATCCGGATCCTGGTGCTTTTTGTTTTGCGCGCTTTTATTTTACGAGGACTTGATTACTTGGTCTGACGTGCGGCGCGTTTTTCCCGAGCCCAATTTTCTTTCACAATCTGGCGGGAGCGGCCCAGGGCGAGGGCGTCTTCGGGAACATCTTCGGTGATGCAGGAGGCGGCGGCTACATAGGCATTTTTCCCGACTCGCACAGGAGCGACCAGGGTGCTATCGCTGCCGATGAAGACGCCATCTTCGATGATGGTTGTGTGTTTGTGAACACCATCGTAGTTGCAGGTGATAGTTCCGGCGCCGATGTTGACGCCTGCGCCGATTTCGGCGTCGCCGAGGTAAGTGAGGTGGTTGGCTTTCGATCCCTTGCCCAGCGTGATCTTTTTGGTCTCAACGAAGTTGCCGACGTGCGCGGCTTCGCCGATATTGCTGCCAGGACGAAGGTGAGAGTACGGTCCGATGATCGCGTTGGTGGCAACGTGGGCATTGTCCAAAATAGAGCCGTTGCGAATAAGGACGCCGTCAGCGATCTCGGAGTCGCGAATCACGGAATAAGACCGGATGCGGCAGTGGCGGCCGATGCGAGTACTGCCGAGAATCTGGACAAAGGGTTCGATGACGGTGTCGGGTGCGATTGCGACTTCGGCGTCGATTACGGAGGTAGAGGGATAGAAGATGCTGACGCCTGCAGCCATAAGTTCGGTGCATTTGCGCATGCGGATTTGGGAGTCGAGGAGGGCGAGTTCGGCGCGGGTATTGGCTCCGAGGACCTCGGCGGAATTTTCCGTTTTCCATGTGACCACGGGTTGGCGCGCTTTGCGCAGGAGTTCGGCCATATCGGTAAGGTAATACTCGGCGTGGGGGTTGGCGGTGGAAAGTTTTTCGATGTGGTAGAAGAGTTGCGGTACGGAGAAGGCGTAGAATCCGGCGTTGATTTCGCGAATTTGTTTTTGTGCGAGCGTGGCGGATTTTTCTTCGACGATGGCCTGGACTTCGGAACTAACTTTGGAACTGCGGGGATTCTTACGGATGACACGGCCGTAGCCGGTGGGCGTGTCGAGGTGGGCGCTGAGCAACGTCATAGCCGCGTCCTGGTCAAGATGGAAGTTCAGAAGTTGCGCGATGGTTTGAGGCGTGATCTGCGGGGCGTCGCCGGAGAGAACGATGACGTGGTCGTACGCCGAGAGCGGCGTGCGGGCTACCATGAGGGCGTGTCCGGTGCCGCGCTGTTCGGATTGCAAAACGAAGTTGACGCCAGTGGGAGCGACGGCGGCGCGGACACGGTCGGCTTCATGACCGACTATGACGAAGACGTCAGAAGCGGGAACGACCCGGGTGGCGGCGGAGATGACGTGCGAGAGGAGAGGCTTGCCTCCGACTTCATGCAATACCTTGGGTAGTTGCGATTTGAGGCGCGTACCTTTTCCGGCAGCCATGATCGCGATAGCGACGCGGGGAGAAGGTTGAGACAATTGTGACGGTGTGTTCTTCTGCTTCTTCATTGGCCCCAATATACCCTGCGTTTGAGCAGTAGAAAAAGTGAGTTGGTCGATTCCGTACAATTTTACATTTTGCCGAATAGAATGCTTTGGATTCAGTCGATAGTTGCTTTCGATGGTATGGGAAAAATTTGTGGAGGACGAAATGCCGAAATATGTGATCGAGCGAGAGATTCCAGATGCGGGGAAGTTGACGCAGGAGCAGATCGTCGCGATATCGCAAAAATCGTGCGGCGTGTTGAAGAATCTTGGGCCGCAGATTCAGTGGGTGGAAAGTTACGTGACTCAGGACAAAATCTACTGCGTGTATATCGCGCCGAATGAAGCGATGGTGCGGGAACATGCCAAGCAGGGCGAATTTCCGGCGAATCGGGTGTCGGAAGTGAAAAGAATGATCGATCCGACTTCCGCCGAGGGTTGAGTTGCAACGAAGTTAAAGTCCGAGACCGCCGTCTACGGCGAGGATTTGTCCGGTAATAAACTGCGGAGCGGTGGCGAAGAAGAGGACTGCTGCGGCGATTTCGTCCGCGCGTCCGTTGCGCTGCATGGGAGTTTGTTTGGCCATGCGGCGCATGAAGAGAGCGGTCGATTTGTCTCCGAGATCGATCATGCCGGGGGCGATGGCGTTTACCGCGATTTCAGGCGCGAGCGCTTTCGCCATAACCTTGGTCAGCATGTGGAGAGCGGCTTTCGAGGAGCAGTAATGGGCGTGGGTGGGCCAGGGACGCAGTCCGCCGAGGGAGCCCATGTGGAGGATTTTGGCTTCAACTTTGCCGGATCGCTTCGATCCGGATGGTTTTCGGCGCATCCATTTCAGTGCTTCGCGTGAAACGAGGAAGGGGCCGCGAGTGTTCGAGGCGAAGATGGCGTCCCACTCGCGCAGGGTTAAACGTTCGAAATCGGCAGTGGCGTAGTTGGCGGCGTTGTTGACGAGGACATCGATTCGGCCCAGTTCGCGGCCGACCTCTTTCATCATGGATTTCACGCTGACTTCGTCGGTAACGTCGCATTTCAAGGCAAAGGCGCGTATGCCGAAGCTGGAAAGATCGACGACCGTGTGTTGCGCTTCGCGGGCCGAGTTGCGAAAAGTGATGGCGACATCGGCGCCGGCCTGAGCCAAAGCGAGGGCGGAAGCACGTCCGAGACGGCGCGCGCCGCCAGTGACGAGACAAGCCTTGCCGCGCAGGGGCTTGGGATCGGAAGCAAGCATTTCCGGATTCTACTCCTGAAGCGGGAACAGGCTTCCGGTCATTACGCTACGGTTTCTTTTTTCTTGAACATGGGCGTAGGGGCAACGGTAGAATCGCTGCGTGACGCTGACCAAGCAAGTGGTGGTTTATTCACGCAAGGGTTGTCACCTTTGCGAAGTGGTGAAGGAGAGCATGGTGAAGCTCGCTCGCCGGGGCGGTTTTACCTGGAAGGAGGTGGATGTGGATAGCGATGGGGAATTACGGCGCCAGTTTAACGATGAAGTGCCAGTGGTGTTCATCAATGGACGCAAGGCATTTAAATATCGGATGGATGAGCAGGAGTTTCTGAAGCGGCTAGCGGGATAAGATCGTGGGCAGCAAGAGATTGCAGCGCGGGGCACTGCGTATTGCGGGGCACTGCGTATTATCGAGGGTTGATAGTTAGTGATAATTCCAGTGGGCCATCCCACCATTCGCGAAGGTCCATTTCCGCGCGGCCCACTTCTCTAAACAATCCATTAGCCTATGGGGTCCAGACCTGGAGGACACGACATGGCAATTCCGTATTACCACGTTGATGCATTCACGGGTGAGCTGTTCGCAGGGAACCCGGCTGGGGTCTGCATCCTTTCCGCTTTCCCCGCGGATAGCTTGATGCAGAAGATTGCGGCGGAAAACAGGCACAGCGAGACCGCTTTTGTTGTTCGCCGCGCGGACGGAGATTTTGACTTGAGATGGTTTACACCCAAAATTGAGGACGACCTATGCGGGCATGCGACTTTGGCGTCGGCCTACGTGCTTGCGTTGCGAAAACACGATGTGTGGCCGGTTCGTTTTCACACTCGCGGCGGGGTATTGACTGTCGCTAAGGAGCAAGACGGCTTTGAGATGGACTTTCCCGTTAAACCGCCCCAACCATGTGAGAAGCGAGTTGACCTCTTAGCAGCACTGGGTTTGAAAGCGGCGCTGGTAATGAAATCACGCGATTACCTGGTGGTGGTGGATCGGGCTGAGGAAGTGCGAGACCTCTCGCCCGATATTGCCGCTCTCGCCAAACTGGACGCGGGCAGCGGAACGATTGTTACCGCTCCCGGCGAGGGCGATGTGGATTATGTGTGCCGAATGTTTCTACCGTCGGCTGGCATCGATGAGGACCCTGCTACCGGCTCGATACACTGCACGCTGGCTCCCTATTGGTCGGGACGGCTGGGTAAAAGCAGGTTTCGCGCGCGACAACTCAGTGCCCGAGGTGGATCGGCGCAGTGCGCGATTCTTGGCGATCGAGTGAAGATCACTGGAAGCGCACGCTTGTATCTTCAGGGCACTCTCGAAATCTGAAGCAACCTGCCTGAGCGAAAACCTGACCCGCCTTGCTGGCAAAACGATCGAGTGGCAGTTTGCCTGAACGTTTCGAATACAAACGCTTCCAATACCCTTCCAATACAATGATGTCGCCGATGCTGCGCACGGAACTGTTCGCGAATCCTGAGGATGTATTCATGCACGAGGCGATTCTCGCGTCCTGCCGTACTTATGGGAGGAACACCGCTCTTGTGGATACTTCCTGCGGCCGCCGACTTACGTATGAGGAATACGGAGAGACGGTTGAAGCTGTGGCGCGAGGGCTGGTTGCGGCGGGCGTGAAGCCGGGGGAGGTGGTCGCGATTTTCCTGGCGAACTCGTGGGAGTTTTGTGCAGCCTATCATGCCGCCACGCTGGCGGGAGCGATTCCCACGCTATTGAATCCAACGTACCGCGAGCGTGAAGTGCGGTATCAACTAGAGAATTCCGGTGCGGTGGTGCTGATTAGCGATGCGCCATTTCTCAACGGCATCAACCTGGCGGGATTAGTTAATCTGCGGCGGGTTTATGCGACGCGGGAACAGGGAAGCGGAGCGGAAAGTTTTTCCCGATTGCTTGAGCCGGTGAGTTCGGTGCTTCCTCCTGCGGATAAAGGATCCAAAGAAACATTGGCGGCGCTGCCATATTCGAGCGGTACAACCGGGCTCCCGAAGGGCGTAATGCTCTCGCACCATAATCTGGTGGCGAATGTCTATCAGTTGCTGGGACCGGGCGCGGTTAAGCTGACTGACGAGGATATTCCTCTCTGCTTTTTGCCGCTGTATCACATTTACGGGCTGAATGTGATGTTGAATCCGGTATTGCTGGTGGGCGCAACGTTGGTGCTGATGCCGCGATTTCAGGTTACGCACATGATGGCGCTGATGGTGGAGGAGAAAATTACAATGATGCCGCTGGTGCCTCCGGCGATGAATGCGATGTGCCTGGCGGCGGAGGCGGGACAGTTTCCCAAGAGCCATCAACTGAGGTGGGTGAAATCGGGAGCAGCGCCGCTTGCGCCGGATTTGCCGCGAAGATTCACGGCGCTGACCGGCATTCCGGTGCGGCAGGGATACGGTATGACCGAAGCGTCTCCGTTGACGCATGTGGGGTATCTGGAGCCGGAACTTTACCATCCGGATTCGATTGGGCATCCAGTGGCGCTAACGGACTGCAAGGTGATTGCGACGGAAAATATACTTGACCCGGCTGACAGCGCAGCGGAGGTTGCGGCGGGAGAACGCGGAGAACTCGTGATGCGCGGGCCGCAGTTCATGCGGGGCTATTGGAAAGATGCGGAGGCGACGGCCGCCGCCTTGCGCGACGGATGGTTTTGGTCTGGCGACATTGTGACGCGCGATGCGGAAGGATTTTATCGAGTAGTGGATCGCCGCAAGGAGATGATCAAATACAAAGGATTTGCGGTTGCGCCCGCGGAGGTGGAAGCGGTGTTGCTGGAGCATCCGGCGGTGCGCGAGTGCGGAGTGGTGGGACGTCCGGATGCGGCGGCAGGAGAAATCCCGGTGGCGTTTGTGGCATTGCGCGAAGGATTTGTTACGGGGAGGAATCTGGAAGAAGAATTGTGCGATTTTGTCGCGGAGCGGTTGACCCATTACAAGCAGCCGCGAGAGGTGCATTTTGTGGAGGCCGTGCCGAAGACAGCTTCGGGCAAAATCCTGCGAAGAGAGCTTCGGCAAAAACTGCGCTGAAGCTTAAGTCGTTCTGCATTCTCGCGGGCTACGCGCGAGAAATGACCTGGAATTGACAATTCCCTGACAATCCACGGTAAGCCCTGGCGGAAACTCATGTTCGCGCAGAGGCCGATAGTCATGCGGCTCTCCGTAATCCCAAATGATTTTCACCCAGGAGAACATCATGAAACGACTTGACGAAGTAAAAATTTGCGCGGCTGCGGTGGTGTTCGCGCTTTGCGGCGTGCTGGCCTACGCGCAGGACCTCACGTCACATCCGAGTATCAGCGTGGTGGCGTCGACGATTCCAGAGAATGGAGATGTAAATCCCTATGGCCTGGCGCAAATACCGGTAAGTAAAGGCGTATTAGTTGAGGGAGATTTTCTGGTGAGCAACTTTAATAACAGCGCCAACCTTCAGGGTACTGGAACAACGATTGTGCAGATCGCGCCGGACGGCAGCAGCAGTCTGTTTGCGCAGATCGATCCGAATCATTTGCCGGGGCCGTGTGCTGGCGGAGTGGGCTTATCTACAGCGCTCGGTGTACTGAAAACGGGGTGGGTGATCGTGGGAAGCCTGCCGACGAGCGATGGGACCGCCGCTACCGCAAAGGCTGGATGTTTGTTGGTGTTGGACAGCTACGGCAATGTTGTGGAGACATTTGTGGGAGCGCTCATCAATGGTCCATGGGATATGGCTATAACCGATTACGGCAGCACGGCGAATCTGTTTGTCTCGAACGTGCTGAATGGAACGGTAGCCGGCGGGGGAAATGTAGTTTATGGAGGAACGGTGACGCGGTTGACGCTCATTATTCCAGAAGGACACATGCCGGCGCTGTTATCGGTGACAGTGATTGGGGCGAAATTTGCCGAGCGCACCGACCCGGCAGCTCTGGTCATTGGGCCGACAGGGCTTGGAGTGAGTGGGAACGGCCGGGTTCTTTATGTGGCGGACAGTCTGAATAATCGCATCGCAGCGATTGAAAATCCGGAGAATCGAAAGACTTCGGGCGGAATTGGAGAGACGGTTACTGAAGGCGGCAGTCTGAACGATCCTCTGGGACTTACGGTTGCGGCGGATGGGAACATTCTGACGGTGGATGGAGACGATGGTTATCTAGTGGCGACGACTCCCGAGGGTAAAGAGATTGGGAAGCGGTTGCTGGATGACACCGGGAACCCGCCGGGAAATGGCGCTTTGTTTGGATTGGCGACGGCTTCTGGAGGCAAACTTTATTACGTGGATGATGTGAGCAACACATTGAACTTGTTCCAGTGAATCAGTATCGNNCAGGAGTGCCCGCGCCACACGAATTGTCCAATCGAAAAAAGCGATTCTGATCATCGGCTTTTAGGGTCGGTATTGCGATTGATGATCGGGTGCAGTTGGGATAGTATCGCTGCCCCATGATAAAAATCGTCGTGTTGTTCCTGCGGCGACTCTGGCTGCCGCTGCTGGTCTTTGCAGGCTTCAGCCTGGCCTGCGTTCTGGTGTACCGGAGACTGGAGGGTCTAACGTGGCAGGATGCACTGTTCTGGATGATCCAGCCGCACGCCATCGATGCCCGACGGGTAAAGAATGCGACGAAGCTGTTTTCGATTCTTGTGTACGGCGGCGTGTTTGCCTTTCAGATTTGGGTGGCGGAACGGGTTGCGGTGACGATATTCAACCGGCAAGGAATGGAGGCCTGGAGAACCATGGTGAACGATTTCAGCATCGAGAAATTGAAAGACCACTTCATCATTTGTGGCTACGGGCAGGTAGGGCGAACGGTGGTGGATCAGCTCACGCGATTGAAAATTCCTTTTGTGCTGATTGAAACCAATGAAGACTTGTGCCGCGAATTACTGAAGGAAAAAGTGCTGGCCATACACGGCGACGCGAAGCGCCACGATGTGCTGCTCTCGGCGGGGATCGAACGGGCGCGCGGAGTGTGCATCGTGATCGACAATGACGGGGATAATCTTTATATAACGGTGACTGCGAAGGCGCTGAATCCCAAAGCTAAGATTATTACGCGGGCGGGACAGTCGCGATACGCGCAAGCCATACGGAACTCGGGGGCGGACGAGGTCATCATTCCGGAATATGAGGGCGGTTTGATGACCGGGCGGATGATCGCGAAGTTTTATCCAGATTCACATGCCAATCTGAAGTAAAAGCGAGGGCTACCTCGCGCTATTGCTATCGCCTGCGATTTTTTTGCTATTGAAGAAAGTCCAAATAACCTCGTTGGCATGAATGGCGTCGCTGGTCTTGCCAATCTCTTTTTCCGGCATATATTGTTCGCCGCCGGGCCAGGTGTCGCCGCCGCCTTTCACGCTGTAAAGGATCACCTCGGCATTATCCTGGCAGCCGCTGTAGGTATAGGTTTTGGTCTCTTTTTCACTTTTCTGCGGTGCAGGGATTTTTCCCTGCGCAGGTTTTTCTCCGCAGCGATCGTACTTAGCCCAGGTTTTGGCGCTGTCTTCCGCGGAGAGGACGTGAAAGCGGCCTGGCTTGTAGCTGCCGCCGTTGTAGGGAACGATGGGGTCGTCCGTGCCATCGATCAGAAGAGCGGGCACGGCTCGAGACGGGAGGCAGATCATGGTCCTTGGCATGTCGGCGCCGACGGCGGCTACGGCGGCCACACGGTCGGACATGGTGCAGCCTACGCGCAGAGCCATAAAGCCGCCATCCTCCAGCCCGGTGGCATAGATGCGGTGAGGGTCGACGGAATATTTGAGCGGCAGTTGGTCGAGAATTTGGTTGAAGAAAGCTACGTCATCGGGAGGTTCTTGACGGTCCCTATTTTGAGAGGGATCTTGTGAGTGGGGATTCTGACCATTCGGATCTTGACTATTCGGATCCTGTCCATTGGGGTTTTGTCCGCCCTGAGGGTAGTTACCACCGCCGCCACCGGGATACCCTCCGCCAGGATAACCACCACCAGGATACCCGCCGCCAGGATACCCCCCGCCTGGTCGGCCATAGCCACGCCGCCGGGGCGCCATTTCTGGCTCTGCTTCAGGGCGCACGCCAATGTTCCACTGTCCATGAGATGAACTGGGATAGACAGCGATGATGCCGTCTTTATCGGCAAGCTGGTTGAATAATGTGAGGCGGGCCATGTCGTCGGCATCCTGATTGCGGCCATGGAGAAGGATGACCACCGGATAGTGCTGTTGCTGATCGTATCCCTTGGGAAGGTGCACGACGTAGTTGCGTGTGACATCGTTCACGTCGACTTTTTCGGTTGTGTCTTGGGCACGCATGCCCCGCACCAGAAGGAAGACGAGCAGGCAGGTTGCAAGCGCATTTGGATAGTTGAAACCGCTGGTTCTGTCGAGCTTCCGGGACGAAGCTATGAAAGCCATTCTTTTCACCTTTTGTATGTTAGCAGCAGACTTCCAGACTTCTCAGTGCATAAGAACCAGTATGAAGCTTCGAGGTTGCTATGGGGAGCGCCGGATTTGCAAAGTTTTGTAACCCGCCGGGTGCTGTTGGAGAAGGGTGCTTGGAACTTTTTCGACCGGGGCTCGTAAATCTAGATGACGGTGCGAAGTCGGCATACGACGAGGAGGAGTTATGTNNTGGCAATCTGGTGGGATTGGCAGCGGTGGTGATGATATTCGGCATTCCGATGGCCGCGATGTATACGTTTTTTCGGGTGCGCAAATTGCGCAGTGAAGAGCGCATGGCGGCGATTGCAAGGGGCGTAGCCGTGCCGATGCAGATGGAACTTTCGGAAGCGGCGAGGTCGCGAAGGTCGGGTATTCTGCTGGTCGCCGGGGCCGTGGGATATATCGTCACGTTTGTGTTGATTGGCCGTCAGGAACCGGATGCCATGGTGGCGGCAACCTTCGGGGCGATTCCGTTGGCTGTAGGAATCGGATTTTTTGTGGATCATGCGCTCATCCGGCGGGACGCCAGGGCGAGTTGATCTGAATCGGTTCTCAGCCGCCGATAAATTTACGCTGGGCGTCGGTTAAGGGAACGACGCTCAGGCGGCCTTGCCGCACAAGCGGAGAATCGGCGAAGGCTTGGTTCGCCTTCATCTGGGCCAGGGTGATCGGCTTTGGAAGAGGTTTGCCAACTTTGATTTTGATCTCGGGTTTTTTCGCATCACTTTGGTCGACCGATACCACGGTTGCGGTGCCGACCGCGCTTTTTTCGTCCCCGGTGTGATAGATGAATAGCGGGTCTCCGGGTTTCATGCCGCGCAGGTTCTTGAGAGCGACGGGATTGGTAACGCCATCCCAAATGGTGACTTGTTCTCGTTGAAGATCGGTAAAAGAGTATACGGAGGGCTCGGTTTTCAGGAGGTACGTCATGGTAAAAAGTCTACTCGCGTTGTGATTCGAATTCAGAGTCAAGCATAAAGTTTGTGCCTCCGTGAGAGTCCTACTGAGGCGGCTTTCCATTTGGATCCGGGGGCGGAGTCGCCCCGTCTTTTTTTTCGTCCGGATGACTCCCATAAAGCGAATATTGGTTCTGCGGTTGTTTCAGTTTGATTGTGAAACTCATCGCGGGGCGTTGGACATCGTAATCTTCGCCGAAGGTCTGGAATCCCGACGCCAGCACCTGCACTCGCAATGTGCCGTAAGGGATGCCATCGAAACTGGTCTTGCCGTCGCCATCGGTTTTTAATTCCATACCGCCGCGAGCCTGCTTGCCGCTGTTCCCCACCGAATGCATGATTACGGCCGCGTTGCGTATCGGCTTGCCATTGTCATCTTTGATCACAAGGAAACTCAGACGTGCGGTCGGTTCTTCATCCTTATCGTGCTGCGCGATAGCAAGCGATAACAATGCAAGAACCATAAGAAGGCACCCGAGCGCCTTGCTGACGAATGTGCAGCCATGTTTCATATCTGGCCATTTTAGCCATTGTGGGATGCGGGGGGAAGAGCCGAAGGTGGATTTGCCGAAAGGTGGATTGATCCGGAAGGATCTGATCTACGAACAAGGCTAGATTCTTGGAGCTGAACGCGGCCTGGCATGAAGGTTCGAAGATTGAGATGCAAGCTGGATAAGATCGGTGGCCACGCGTGCGGTGTTGTGGCGAGCGGCACCGGCTTCCTCGAGGTAGTCTCCGAGTACGGGAATCACGTCCAGGGCTTCGATGGCGTCGAGATCCGCGAGGATCTGGCATCCGCCTTCCAGCGCGTATTTTGCTTTAAGCGCGTCCGACACAAGGGTACGATTGATCAAAGCATAATCGAAGATCTTCTGACCGGCGTGACGGTTGAGCGCGCGGATGTGATCGGCGGCGGTAAGACCCAAACTCTCATTCGCCTGGGTCATTAAATTACAGATATAAACTTTTGTTGCGGAGGAATGGACGATAGCGTCAGCGATGCCGTGCACCAGCAGATTTGGAATCAGGCTGGTGAACAATGAACCGGGACCAATGCTAATCAGATCGGCACGGGCGATAGCGTCGAGGGTCTGCGGCAAGGGATCGACGTTTGGAGGCACCAGGAAGAGTTCCTGGATGCGGACCTTGCTGGCGGTAATTTTGGTTTCTCCCAGCACGCGCGATCCATCTTCCATCAGAGCTTCCAGTTCGATGTTCGAGGCGGTTGCGGGATAGATGTGGCCGCGCGTTACGAGGATCTCCGAAGAAAGGCGGACAGCCTCGGAGAAGTCGTGTGTGATAGACGTTAAAGCGGCTAAGAAAAGATTGCCGAACGAATGGCCCTCCAGGCCCGAGCCCTTGCCGAAACGATGCTGGAAGAGCTGGGAGAGTAGCGCTTCATCCTCGCTGAGGGCGACGATACAATTGCGAATGTCGCCCGGGGGAAGCATGTTGAGTTCTTTGCGGAGGCGCCCGCTGGAGCCGCCATCGTCACTCACGGTGACCACTGCGCAAAGGTCTGCGATCGTGGGGGTACCGGCTTGAGCTACGGCTATTTCGGCTGGGGAAAGAACAAAACGCTTTAGTCCCTTCAGCAGAGTGGAAAGACCTGTACCGCCTCCGATGGCAACCACGCGCAGGCCGGCTTCTCGTGGGAATTTCTCCACGGATAAAGTTTCTGATTTCTTAACCATGGAGGAGCCTCGAAGCGCAGCCTAAAAGGACTCGTCTTCCTCGAAGGAACCTTCCGGCTGAGAAAGATCGGCGGCGGGATCGGGGTATAGCAACTCCGTGAAACGAGGGTCTTCGGCCAGATTGTGGAAGTCGGTATCGTTGCGGGCCTGATAGCGGAGCGTGGCGTTCAACCGAAGAGCTTCGTCAAGATGACGCAGTGAATCCTCGACGTGCCCGGTCAGACAATCGAGCGCGGCTAAGCCATAGATCACGAAATCGGTCTTTGGAGCCTGCTTGACCAGTTTGTCAATGTGTTCACGAGCGGTTACGTAGTCTCCTACGTTCATTAGGGAGACGGCGTAGTCGAAGTGCTCTTCAATGGTTTTGAACTGCTGAGACGTGGAACGATCGAGGTGCTGATTGCAGATACTGAGATGCATGGTCGCACGATCGCTCAGCTCGCGGCTTCCGCCGGCCAGCACCTTCNNATCGAACTTATGTTCCTGCAAGGCTCGCAGGCCGGCTTCGTAATTCTGCAAAGCTTGAGAGGCGCGAGGATCGGCTGCCGTCGCTGACTTCTTGGGGCTAGCCTTTTGAGCCATGTGGAGGATTTTTCCTGTGCTCGGCGTGATAGGAACTCCTTAGTTAAATGGATATTGTAAGTATTACCTAAACAGCGAGTGTAGATCAATGTGGCGCAAACGAGAAGTCGGGGGCTGCGGGTGGCAAGTTAGGTACACTTGCGGGTCGTCCCGTACGCCAATTATGCGCCTCGGATCATGCGGTAGGCCTAATTCATAGTCGCGGACGCATTCAGATCAATCTGCCGCCACTCACCCTTAATGATGCCTGCCCGAATTTGAGTCGCAGTTTTGCCTGCCTTGTGCTGCTGATACGAGTAATAGAGTTCCTTCAGGCAGGTGGNNAGCAATAGCAGGGCTGCTGATGAAGGACGGCCGGAATTTTTGCCGCGAGTTCGTAGGCATGAGTCTGATACGGGTATTGGGCATCGGCGCCCCAGAGTTGGTCCTTGGTCAAGATCGCGGGTAATTTCGTGCCTTTTGGCGGAGGGCCGGCATTATAGGCAGGAACCGCAGAGCCTTCGTCCTGCGGCGGAGCAGCCCAAAGAGAAGTCATGGTTAAGGTTACGAACAAGAGCACGGTCAGCGAACTCGCCCGATGAATTAGCTTTCGGCGCAATGTGAAAAATGAAGTCATGAACAATCTCCTGGCTGAACTATTTTACCCGAGATGAGGCGACGTGCGGGAAAACGTGCGGGGGAAAGCCGCAGGGTAGACGCATCTTACGGTGGGAAACCAGTTTATCTGTAGAATGGAACCACAGAATGGAACCGCGCATGACAGAAACTACTTCGGAGGCTACAACGATCGCGAGCCCGGTNNGTCCCGTCCGCAGCCGCGGGAGAAGTGGACGCTTCAGGAGCGTGCTTACGGCCTGGGTTGGGAGTGTGGCTTCGAGACCTGATTCTTTCGCTGGCGATTTCGGCGTTCATCATCGTTTTTATCTACCAGCC
>PLUJ01000174.1:20510-21973 GCA_003165455.1 Acidobacteriaceae bacterium
CTACATCAAGCGGGTGATCGGAGTGGCTGGAGATCGCATCCGGATTGAGGCGGGACAGGTGTATGTGAACGACCAGGCGGTTGACGAGGATTACGTCCCGGCGGTTTACGCGGATGCGCGGTCGTACCCTGAATTTGTGGTGCCAGCTCATTCGTATTTTGTGCTTGGGGACCATCGGTCGATGTCGAACGACAGCAGGGATTTTGGGGCAGTGAATCAGAGTTTTATTTATGGCAAGGCGGTTTTTGGGTATTGGCCCATGGATAAGCTGGGCAGAGTGCGGTAGGACGATGAGATTTCATTGATTTAAGCCTCGCGGTAACCTTTTCACGAATCGAGAGTCTTTCCTGAAGAACGCGCAGGGAGGAAAAAATCTGCATGTCTCGATCAGCTACACATCTCACGTTTTTATTAAGCGCTGTCTGTGGCGTGGGTGCGTTCGCGCAGTCAGGGCTGCCTGCTACTCCGGATCAAAAAAATGACGGGTGGCCTACGGCGAGCCTGGCGTCCGGAGGCATAACCTCCAAGCCGCTCGAAGATATGGAAGGAGCGGTTCGCGGCGGAGCTTTTAAGAAAATCGGCAGTGTGTTGATTGCCCAGCATGGGAAGTTGGTCTACGAAGCATATTTCGATGGCGGGCCCGGCGATCTTCGAGACACGCGTTCCGCGACGAAAAGCATTACCGATATTTTGGTCGGCATCGCTATTGGCGAGAAGAAGCTGAGCGGCGTTGACGCGCGGGTACTCCGGTTGCTGCCCGAACATGCGCGGCGATTGCAAAATCCCGATCCGCGCAAGGACAAAATCACGGTTGAAGACTTCCTGACCATGAGTTCGGCTTTGGAATGCGACGACTGGAACGACGCATCAAGAGGCAATGAGGAGCGCATGTACGTTCTAGAGGACTGGGCGCAATTTATTCTCGATCTGCCCATTCGAGGGCGGATGCACGTGGGGGATAAGGTAGATGCGCCGCCCTACGGTCGATACTTTAGCTATTGCACGGGTGGTGTCTTTACGTTGAGCGAAGTATTGCAGAAAACTACTGGTGAACGCACCGATCGCTATGCTCAGGAAAAACTCTTTTCCCCGCTGGGGATCGTTGATGCCGAGTGGGTATATTCGCCGATGAACATTCCGCAGACGGGCGGAGGTTTACGCCTGACTAGCCGCGACCTGCTCAAGGTCGCGCAGCTTTATCTGAATGGCGGGGTTTGGCAGGGGAGGCGAATTGTGGACGAGAATTGGGTGCGAGTATCGACCCAGCCGCATGCTCAAATCGATGAGGAAACGACCTATGGTTATCTGTGGTGGTTGAAGTCGTTCAAGTCCGGAGGAAAGGGCTATCCAGCATTTTTTATGAGCGGGAATGGGGGAAACAAGGTTGCCGTGTTTCCGGGACTGGATATGGCCGTGGTGATCACCAGCACAAACTACAACACGCACGGCATGCACGAGCAGAC
>PLUJ01000088.1:0-159 GCA_003165455.1 Acidobacteriaceae bacterium
AAATTCCCTACGTGCTGCAACTGAATAAACGCGACCTGCCCAACATCTTGCCCGTCGATTTGCTCACCACCGAACTGCGCCGGAAGAACGAGCCCATTATTGAAGCGGTAGCGTTCCAGGGTACGGGCGTGTTCGAAACTCTGAAGGAAATCGCCAAGC
>PLUJ01000088.1:167-4761 GCA_003165455.1 Acidobacteriaceae bacterium
TGTCGCATCCTAAAGACAAAACTTTACGCGCGAACAAGAGCGCGGACCCACAACATTCCGCCGCTTGCTGAGTTTCAAGTGCGGCCGGGTCATTGTTCCATCGCCTGTCCCGCCCCCAGCAGGCCTTTGCCCGTGCCCCAGGGATAGCCGCGAGCCCCGGCCAAATGCTGATCGTGCTGTACATGGGAGCCTTGCTGACAATCCTCATTGCCGGCCCTGGGTGCAGCATGTATCGACCGCGTTCTAACAAAAAGCTCTGAATATCATTCTTGGTCGGCAGAAACTGCATCGAATTCNNGAACCGACGCCAATCGCTGGTCCACCAATCGAGGAGAATCCTGCATGGATATGCCATTCAGTGTCCCGTCACTCACCGTTCTCGCCCTTTCGCTTGCGTCGCTGATTCAGGCGGCAAATCCCGCTGTTGAGAACGATAAGGCCTTCGTCGCCAAAGTATCGCAAGGTGGAATGTACGAAGTGGAAGCCAGCAAGTACGCGGAAACCGCCGCTACCGCCCCCGATGTCCAGGACATTGCCGTCATGGAAGTGCACGACCATACGCTGGTCAATGACGCATTGAAGAAGATCGCTGTCATGGAGAAAATTCCGGTTGCTTCGACGCTGAATGCCACCTTCAAGGAACGCCTGGACAGCCTGAAGAGCAAGTCCGGCCCGGAGTTCGAGGCGGCCTACATCGCCGACATGGAGCAGATTCACGACAACGATCAAAAGCTCTTCGCCAAAGAAGCCATGGATGGCTCCGAGAACTTTCAGGTTTTTGCCCGCCAGACGGATCTCATCGTGAAGCGACATATCGGCGCCTTGCACGCGCTCGACGAAAAGTAAGGCCTTTAGGACTCGGTCTCTGTTTCCTATTGTGCCGTGGCCACGTGCGGATCGCTCAACAGTTCGTTGAGGAATGCGGGCGCCTCCACATTGTGTGGCCCCGCCGCTCTCGTTCCGATGGAATGCGAAGCTAAGCCCCAATTGTGATGAAGCTCACATACCTCCGTGATGCCCGGCAATGCGGCACTCGGCGTTTTCCATTGGAATCGGAGCAATCGCAACTTGGAAGGTCAAGCATTTACTTGTGGACAACTCCATCCAGCAAAGACTCGTTTCCCTGCTTCTGCTAGCGCTCTGCCTCCAGGCCGCCCCGTCATTCGCTGACGTGACATCCTCCGCTTCGCCGCAGTCCTCGCAATCTGACTCTCCAACGCCACCATTGAACCTCGCCTTTGTCCGCGCCTTCTCCTCGTCTGACGATGTGAGACTGCCACGCCACCCGGTTCTCGACCGCACCATCGACATCATCGCGGGTCCGGCAGATCCTGTGACTCGCATGTCGGTATTGCGGTCGCCTTCCGCCATTGCGACAGACTCGAGTCACCGAATCTTCGTTGCCGACTTCGGCGCCGGCGCCGTCCACATCTTCGATTTTGTTTCTTCCAGATACAGCCTTCTGGATAAAGGTAGTGACCGCCTTGGCGCGCCCGTCTCCCTCGCGGTTGATGACAGAGACAATTTGTATGTCATTGACGCGCGCAGCAGATCGATACTTGTTTACGACTCGTCGGGAAAGTTTCGCGGCCACTTAGGCAAGCTGCGGGGAAAAGAATCCTATTTCGATTCTCCCGCCGGCATTGCCATCGATCGAACCAACGGCCACATCTACGTCTCCGATTGGAGACGCCACATGATCTTTATCCTGGATCAAAAAGGCCGGCTGATTCGCAAAATTGGGAAGCGCAGCGGTGCCGGCGACGGCCCCTCCGAATTCACGGAACCTACACAGCTCGCCGCTGGCGGAGGCGAACTCTTCGTGCTGGATACAGGCAATACCCGGGTCCAGGTTTTCGATGCGGCGGGCCGTTTCCTGCGGCAAATCGATCTCATCCATACCGACCGTCACACCGGGATCGCGATCGACAGCCACGCCAATCTCTACGTCAGCGATCCCTCGTTCAATCGCATTCAGATCTTTCGCCACGACGGCTCTCTGCTTTCTACCTTCGATGCCACCACAATCAGCACCGCGACCTTCAGCCGTCCCTCAGCTCTGTGGATTGAAGCCGGCCATTGCCTCTACGTGGCAGACTCGGAGAATCATCGCATCGGTCTTTTTCAGATCAACCTTCCAAATGCGGCACCATGTCAATGATGTTTGCGCGCAACAAAAAAGGCGCCGGAATTTTTCCGGCGCCAAGGGAACTCACGAGATGCGGTCTAGTGAGTGTTTAAACCCAAAATCTTATTTGCTCTCCGCAATCGGACTCGCACCCAGATCGCGTCGATTGTTCACCGCCGTCCGCGCCACGCGCACCGCCGGCAGTCCCGCCGCAGCAGCTCCGTAACGCTCCAGCAGCATCGGAGCCATCGTGTTTTCCGCCTCTTTGACGAAGATCATCTGCGTCTCGGAGGCCATATCCACGCGCACAAAATCTCCCAGCTTCACCTGCCCGGTGGCCACTAGATTCGCCAGCGGGAACACCAGATGCCGCTCGATCGCCCGTTTCAAATGCCGTGCGCCGTACCGCGGATCGGTCCCTTCCTTCAGCAAGAATTTCTTGACTCCCGGCATGCAATTAAACACGAACTGATTCGCTCCGGCAGCCATCAGCACCCGCTGCTGCACCATGCCAAGTTCAATCTCCAGAATCTGCGCCAGATGCTCGTCGCGCAGCGTCTTGAAGACCACCGTTTTGTCGATCCGGTTCATAAACTCCGGCGTAAACTTGCGCCGCGCCGCTTCTACCGCCGTGCGCTGAATCTTATCGTCGAAGTTGTTGTCGACTTCCACCGCCTTCGGCGCAAATCCGAATCCGCCATCCACCAGATTCGTCATCTCGCTCGCGCCCAGGTTCGATGTCAAAATAATGATGCATTGCGACAAATCGACCCGCCGGTTATCCCCCAGCGTGAGCGTCGCCTTATCCAGAATTCCCAGCAACAACTGCCAGAGCGAGTCGGACGCCTTCTCGATCTCATCGAACAAAAGAATCGAAAGCTTTAACTTTTCCGTGAACCATTGGTTCAACGCTTCCTGCGTCAGCAGCGGATGCGTCTCCCGATGTCCCAGGTAGCCGGGAGGCGAACCGATCAGCTTCGCAATCTCGTGAGAATGTTGAAACTCCGCACAGTCAATCTTGATGCATGCCCGCGCATCGCCGAACAAAGCCTCCGCCATGGCCTCCACCACGCGCGTCTTTCCCGAGCCCGTCGGTCCCAGAAACAGTAAATTGCCCACCGGCCGTCCCGGCGCATTCAACCCCGCCAAAAACATCTGGTAGATCTCGGCGACTTTTTCAACGGCTGCGTCTTGGCCCACAATCTTGCGGCGCAGGGCGGCTTCAAACTCTCCAGCATCATTGCTGCGGCGGTTGGGATCGAGCACCGTTGCGAGGTTCGTTCTCATATTTGACTGTCCGGTTTGCACCGACTGTTTCCTTTTCCAGGCTAGTTTTCGGCCTTTACCAGCGTTTCCAGGGGTCCTCCGGGGCTGCGTTTTCGACACTTTCTAAGATGACAAATTCTGTCATTTTGGAAACCCGTCGTTTGGCACTCCCGACCGCACCGTCCGGTACTTCCTGAATAAGCAAGCCGCTGGCCACGACCTTCCGTGCCTCCACCCCAAACCAAGGCTTTGTATCCGCAGGGGTTAATCGCTCGGCCACGAGATTAGAACAGACCGCACCCCAAAGTGAAAGAGCCACAAGAGAAATTCTTTGCGCATGAAGGAAGCACACTTCCGAAGCCCCGCCGTTCCGCCAATTCTAAGATTTACCCCGTAAACCCCTTGTGACCCCTGTGTTAAAGATTTTAGTTTCTAAACTTTCGTCCAAATTCGTCCAACGGGGAAGTTAATGAAGGAAGTTCAAAGGGGAACGTCGATGTTCAAAGGGGGATGTTCGTTTGTAACTAGCGCGCGCATTCAGCGGCGCATAGCATCCGGGTCAGGCCGTCTCCGGAGGGTTGCTTGCGTCGCTCGTCTATTCTCACAATTTCTGCGCTATCGTGTGTCCTGTTTGGACTGGCCGCCGCTCGGCTCAACTCGGAGTTCCCTTCGGCCGAAGCCGCCGAACCAACCGCTAAACCATCCGCCGCCATATCATCCGCTGCGATATCAGACAAAGATCCCCAGGCCGCTCAGGTAACACCAGTCAGCGTAACCATCCCCGCGGCAAAACCCGCCGGGCTTGATCCGCTTGTTCCAACAAAATTTGCGCCATCCACGATGAAGCTCTACACGGCGAAACGCGGAGATACAATCCCCGCCATCGCCCGCCAATATCTAAAGAATACTTCTTACCTCACAACCGCCGCACTTTCCGATGCGATCCGCGGCGCAAATGCCAACCATTCAAGCAACATCTTAAGAGCCGGGGACCAAATTAATATTCCGGGGATCCTCTCCACGCCAATCGTTGAACACACCGTTCCCGTCGCCAGAGATTTTGAAGTCCGCGCCATCTATCTGACCGGTATCATGGCCGGAAGCGATCACGGACTGCGCATCATCCGCCACTGGCGCGAAGTCGGCGGCAATGCCGTCGTCTTCGACATCAAAGATTCCGACGGCAGCGTCACCATTCCC
>PLUJ01000199.1 GCA_003165455.1 Acidobacteriaceae bacterium
CACGGCTGGCAGATGTGCGCGCTGCTGGTGGATCACTTTGGCTATTCGGGAAAAGTTGAGGCGCAGAAAATGCTGGAGCGGCGCGCCTTCGATAACAAGCGGCTGCTCGGTGCGTTTAATGTGGAAGTGGACAACTGGATGGATTTTTTCACCTACACCGACTTTGTCGATCGGGATGGAAAATTCCAGCTACAGATGCTGAAATATTCGGCGTTTGCCCCGCTCGGGCGATCGATGTCCTACATGCTTCGCGAGGAAGCGTTTCACATGGGCACGGGCAATGACGGGTTGCGACGCATTGTAGAAGCGGGAGTTGTCCCGAGCTGGTTGATTCAGAAATATTTGAACAAGTGGATTTCCAGTTCTTACGATTTATTCGGCACCGATCATTCATCCTCGGCGCATTGGGCTTATGTTTGGGGCGTGAAGGGCCGTTACGACGAACCTAAGAACGAACAAGCTCCGGATCTGGACGATCTGAACGACTACAACCGCAATCTGTATCGCGATGAGGTTGCAGGCTTGATTGGGCGATTCAACAGCTCGTTGAAGCAGGGAGAGCCGCTCTACGCACCGGACATCAAATTTAATCGTGAGATCGGCCGTTGGAAAGGCCAGAAATTTCACGCGAAGACCGGCGAATTACTGGATGACCGTGTCTATGAAGAACATGTGAAGGAATACATGCCCACTGCGGAAGACAAAAAGTTATTGCTGGAGATCATTGCGAACGAAAAGAAGTGGATCGCGGAGAAGACTGGCGCGCGCGATCCGCTGGCCAGCATCGGTGAAGTAAGAAAATCGGCGATTAACCTTTAGGGCTCCGCGCTTACATGCGGTGCTGCGCACTGAGGGTTGCAAGGGGCGATATGAGCACGGCAGTCGAATCTATATTTGTGCGGATCGCGCTCGAAGTTGAGGCTTCGGTGGCGAGGGTTGTGCTGCGCAATCCTCCGCTCAATGTGATCGATGTCGCGATGATGGAGGAGTTGGCGCGCGTACTTTCGGAGATCGAATCGCGCACGGATATTGCGGTCATTTTGCTGAGTGGGGAAGGCAAGGGCTTTTCTGCGGGAGTCGATGTGGCGGCGCACACTCTGGACAAGGTCGAAGAGATGCTGCGGAAATTTCACACGGTGATCCGAGCCTTGGTTGGTAGTAGGAAGGTCACCGTCGCCGCGGTGCACGGGAATTGTCTCGGTGGCGGCGCGGAGCTGGCGATGGTTTGCGACGTGGTCTACACCACAGCGATGGCGCGCTGGGGATTTCCGGAAATCAAACTTGGTTGTTATCCGCCGGTTGCGTGTACGGCTTTGGCTGCGCTGGTCGGGCAAAAGAAGGCTTCGGAACTGATTCTGACGGGAAGAACCGTCACCGGATCTGAGGCGGCTGGGATGGGTCTTGCGAATCACGCAGTCGCCGACCAGGACTTGCAGGAGGCCGTTAAGGGATTGCTCAGGGAGCTACGCTCGCTCAGTTCCTCGGCTTTATCTGTAACAAAGAAAGCTATGTATGCCTGGGACGCGATGCACTTCGATAAAGGGCTGGCAAGGGCCGAGAAGATTTACATGGAAGAATTGATGAAGACGGCCGACGCTCAAGAAGGAATTGAGGCTTTCAATCAAAAGAGGCCTCCGAATTGGACGGGGAAGTAGCGGATATAAATTCTTAATGGATTACGAGATTACTCCCGAGGAAGTGAAGGCCAAACTGGATCAGCAGAATCTTAGTCCGCAGGAAAAGTTCGTGCTGATTGACGTTCGGGAGCCGTGGGAATTTGAGGCGGCTCGCATGGCCGGAGCGAGGCTGCTTCCCATGGGAGATGTGCCGTCGCTAGCTCATCAGGAACTCGATCCGGAAGATCACATTGTCGTGATCTGCCACCACGGCATTCGCTCGATGAACGTGACGGCCTGGCTGCGGCAGCAGGGGTTTGAGAAAGCCCAGTCCATGCGCGGTGGAATCGATGCCTGGTCACGCGTCGTGGACGCTAGTGTCCCAACCTATTGAACGAGATTTGGGGTTACGAACGCGACGGATTGCGCTTGAGAGAGAACCTTCCCGTGCTGGTCGGGAACGATAGGGCGAGATGCAATGATCACCGACTGCCACATCCACATCTCCCCAATTGAGATGTTCAAGCCGCATGCGCTTGAATTGATGAAGAAGAACCGGGCGAACTTCGAACAGATTGTCGAATTCTGCCATTCGCCCAGAAAATTCATCGGATACCTGGATTCGTGCGGCATTGATCGCGCAGTGCTGATCAACTATGTTGCGCCCGAGGTAATTGGCTTCACGAACGGTGTGAATCAGTTTATTGCCGATTACGTCCGGGAAGATCCCAAGAGGCTGCTTTCTTGCGGGAGCCTGCACCCACGGCACACTACAAATGTTTTGGCCGACATGGAGCAAATTCTGCGCCTGGGCATCCGGATGATTAAGATTCACCCCCCGCACCAGCTTCTGTTTCCCAACGACTATCTAAACGGCGTGAAGGAGTTGGAAATTATTTATCGGGCGGCCGAAGCCAACGGTGTGCCCGTGATGTTCCACACAGGGACGTCGATTTTTCCTGGAGCGCGAAATAAGTATGGCGACCCAATGTATGTGGACGATGTTGCTGTTGATTTTCCCAAGCTGAAGATTCTGCTGGCGCACGGCGGGCGTCCCTTATGGATGGATACGGCGTTCTTTCTGGTCCGCCGCCATGCCAATGTTTATTTGGATATCAGCGGGATCCCGCCCAAGGCTTTACTCAAGTACTTTCCTCGTCTGGAGGAGATCGCGGAGAAGGCTTTGTTTGGCACGGATTGGCCGGGGCCAGGAGTGCCCGATATCAAGAAGAATTTGGAACAGTTTCGGGCATTACCACTCTCTTCGCAAGTGCAGCGGCAGATTCTAAGCAAGACGGCGCTGAGTATTTGGCCTGCGTAAACTGAACGCTTGCGCAAGCGGGCCGCGGACAGAATATAGGGCTGCGCTAAATTGCGCGGTATCATCGCGCACACCCAATGTTTTATATTCAAGCGATTGGAATGGAGACCCGCGCGTATGACGATATCCGCGAAATCTGCGGCGATACTTTTTTTGTTCGGTTGCATTTCATGGTCGTCTGCCTCCGCTCAAAAGACCGACGGTCTGAGGAGTTCTGGCCGTGATTGGTGGAAGCATGCGGTCTTCTACGAAATCTATCCGCGTAGCTTCGCCGACAGCAATAATGACGGCGTCGGCGATCTAAGAGGCATCGCTTCAAAGCTGGATTACCTGAAAGGCCTCGGCGTGGATGCGATTTGGATCTCCCCGTGCTTTCCTTCGCCGCAAGTGGACTTTGGATACGACGTTTCCGATTACGAGAACATCGATCCGATGTACGGCACGCTGGCGGATTTCGATTTTCTGGCCAGCGAGGCTAAGAAACGCAACATCCACATCATTCTTGATTTCGTCGTGAACCACACCTCCGATCAACACAAATGGTTCCTCGATTCGAAATCCTCACGCACTTCCGCTCACCGCGATTGGTATATTTGGCGCGATGGTAAGGGTTCCGGTCAGCCGCCGAATAATTGGGTGTCGACGTTTGGAGGCCCGGCCTGGAAGTTCGATCCCACGACCAATCAGTGGTACTACCACTTTTTTTATCCCGAGCAGCCGGATTTGAATTGGCGCAATCCTGCGGTCCAAGCCGCAATGTTCGATGTGACACGCTGGTGGTACAAGCGGGGCGTCTCGGGATTTCGCCTGGATGCGGTCGATACGCTGTTTGAAGATCCAAACCTGAAAGATAATCCTGTCCGGCGTCCGGGCAAGAACGACTTCGGCGATCCTTTCCTGGAGAATAAATACAACACCAAGCTGCCGGAGGTTCACGATGTTTTGCGGGGATTGCGAAAGATTGCCAATGAATATGATGCGGTGCTCATTGGCGAGACTTGGACCGCCAACGTCGCGGAACTGGACGAATATTACGGCAAAGGTAATGACGAACTTCAACTGCCCATGGATTTTCTTTTCACCATGGTCAACAAATTATCGCCAGCAGAATTCCGCAAACAGATTGCCGAGGTGAATGCGGCCTCCGGTTGGCCGACCTTTGTGATCAGCAACCACGACATCCGGCGCTCCTACGATCGTTACGGGGATGGCAAACACAATGACCAGATTGCCAAGTTGATGGCGGCTCTTTACCTGACGCTGCGCGGCACCCCCATCCTTTACTACGGGGAAGAGATTGGGATGAAAACCACTCCGCCCACGCGCCTGGAGGACGTGAAGGATCCCATTGGACGTAAGGGCTGGCCGGGCGAAAAGGGACGGGACGGGGAACGCACTCCGATGCAATGGAATGACAGCGCCAACGCGGGATTCTCGGCGGCGAAGCCGTGGCTGCCGGTTCCCGACACTTACAAGACGCACAACGTGGCCGATGAAGCAAAAAATCCCGACTCCATCCTTGCTTTTTATAAGAGGGTTCTGAGCTTGCGGCATTCCAATAAAGCTCTGCTCGACGGAGACTACAAAGCGCTCAATGAATCGGATTCGAATGTGCTTTCCTACTTGCGCGTCCACAACGATCAGGCCGTGGTGGTGGTTTTGAACATGTCGGCTACTCCGCAACGAAGCATTCTTCCGCTAAAGGCGAATGGTTTTGCATCGGCGAAGCGACTGCTGGCCAGTGGAAATTCGTCTCTGCAGGGAAGTGTGGTTTCTCTGCCTCCGTACGGAGTGTTCATCGGCCAACTAGCGAAGTAAGGCTTGCAGAGCGGCGATACAACGTTAGTTCACAAAAGCTCATTGAAAGTCGTCTGGAGTTGTGCGCCATGGAGTCGCGGTATTCATTGTGGTTGATGTCGACCTGTGCCTCCGTACTGCTATTCGTGGGGCAACGGTTGGAAACCCTGGGAAACGTTATTGCGTGTGAGGTGGAACGCCGTACGGTGGCTCGGCGGGCGACATGCTTTCATTTGAAAGGAAGCGGTTGAAGGCAGCTGGGCGCCAATGGTTTCCCGAAAAGAGCCCTATTACGAAGGGCTAAAACAACCCTGCCAGAGCGCGTTGTCATCCAAGTGTCGTCCGATTGGAGTAGCGCGCCATGAAGTCCCAGTTTTCTCTTCGTCTGATTTTGATCGCTTGCGGTACCCTATCTACCACACTGCTTCTGGCCGGTTGCGGAGGAGGTACAGGTTCAAGTCCAAATCCACAGCCATCGCCCACAACTACCACATATCTACTTTCTGTTGCCCCGCCAGCTTCGGGTGCCGGCACCATCACCAGCACGCCAGCGGGAATCAACTGCCCTGGTACCTGCTCGGCAAGCTTCGCCAAAGGCGCTCAAGTCACTCTGACGGAAACCACGGGGACCGATTACTTCTTTGGTGGCTGGAGCGGCGCTTGTTCGGGAACAAGCTCCTGCACTGTAACCATGGCGGCGGCGGAGAGCGTTACTCCTACTTTTACTGCCGGCGACGGCATCAGCGTGGCGATAACGCCAACAGGCACCGGGACAGTGACCAGCAGCCCGGCGGGAATCACTTGCCCCGCAACGTGCTCCGCAAGCTTTCCGCAAGGAACGCAGGTCACTCTGACCGAAACCGCAGGCAGCGGGTATACATTCGGAGGCTGGGGCGGTAGCTGTACCGGCACCAGCACGTGCACCGTAAATCTCAATTCCAGCGCGAATATTACCGCCGCTTTTAACGCCACCATTGTCAACGAACAACTTACCGTGACGCTGGCCGGTACTGGTCAAGGGACGGTCACCAGCGCCCCCGCAGGCATCAACTGCTCGACTGGCACCTGCACTGCGCCTTTCGCTCAAGGGACCCAGGTCACGCTCACCGAGACGCCGGGAGCGAACAGCAGTTTCGACACGTGGTCGGGTTGCACGGGCACGACGAGCTGCACAGTGACATTGACGGCCGCCGATACCGTAACCGCAACCTTCGGCCCCGCGAATCCGTACGCCGCGCTCAGCCACATCATTCTGTTCGCGCAGGAGAATCGCTCGCTGGACCATTACTTTGGCGCGATGCTGCCATATTGGCAGTCTATCGGCCTTCATCAGAGCGACGGCGTCACTTTTAACGGCCTAGCGCAGTTCAGTGGGGGAACGATCCCAGCCGTTTCCGGCTGCGCTGCGGGGACCTGGGGCGATAGCTGCCAGCCGGAATCATCCGTTCCGATCAGTTCGTTCCACCTGCGATCTGCCTGCATCGAAAATCAAAGTCCGTTCTGGAATGAGGCCCATAATCAGTGGGATATTGCTGATCCAACCGGAATTAATATCAATGACCTTGCTCCGCCGCTGGACGGGTTTGCATTTACCGCGGCCTACGATGCCGGAGGCAACGGCTTCATGGATCTTGAGGGCGTTCGTGGAATGGGGTACTACGACAGCAGCGATCTGATTTACTACTATTTCATGGCCTCGAACTTCGCCACTTCAGATAACTGGTTCGCTCCGATCATGTCGCGCACCCAGCTCAATCGCATGTACATGATTGGCGCGACGTCGCATGGGCAGGCCTATCCGATCAATGGAGGGTGTCCCCCAACGTCCTCGCTGTGCCCAGGTTCAACCAACAATGGCACCCAACTTTCATCCATGACGATCTTCGAGGAGTTGCAGAACGCGGGCATCTCCTGGAAGATTTACGTGGACGCCAAGGACACGGTCAATAACGCCGGCCAGAGTTGTTCGGCGATGACGGGTAACGAAGAATCGGCATGCCTGGTTGAGAACTCTTATATCAACGAGTTTCAGTACGAAAATACGATCCTCAATAATCCCACGCTACTCGCGAACGTGCAGCCGCTCACGGTGTTTCAGTCCGATGCGGCTGCGGGCACCCTGCCGGCGTTTGCCCTGATCGAGCCAGCATCGGACGCTGGGCTCGACGAGCATCCTTCCGACTCGGACGAATATCCCGTCAACGTGCAGTCGGGTCAAAATTATGCGGCAACGATGGTGATCAACCCTCTGATGCAAAGCCCGGCCAGCTGGAGCACCTCGGCGCTGATCTTTACCTATGACGAGTGGGGAGGTTTATACGATCACGTTCCTCCGGCTCCGGCAACGCCGCCGGGTGATTATGCCTATCCAACGGATCTTTACCCCACCGACATTTGCGGGGGGACCGGTCAGCTTGGAAATGGAATGTGCAGCTTCTCATGGACCGGCTATCGGGTTCCTCTCATCGTGATTTCGCCGTTTGCCAAGCAAAACTACGTTTCTCACGATGTGATGGATACGACGGCGGTACTGGCAATGGTCGAGGACCGCTTCGGCCTGGCTCCGCTCACGAAGCGCGATGCATCCTACAATTCGGAGCAAACTACGAATGCGACAATGGCTGAGTTCTTTGACTTCACCAATCCACCGTGGACCACCCCGCCTACGCCACCCACGCCGGTCCAGAATCTGGCTTGCAATCAGGTTCCGCCGCCAGGCCCTTATAATCTGGGAGGCTGGGGCGAGCCCGCGAATTTGTCGGTTGCAGTTAGCGCCGCCGGCGGAACGATCACCAGCACTCCAAGCGGCATCAACTGCTTCACCGACTACACCTATTCTGGGACTTCTGTCTGCGGCTACGTCTTCCCCGCAGGAACAAGTGTGACGCTGACGGAAACGCCGGGCAGCAGCGATACGTTCACGAACTGGACGGGCGAGAATGGGCTCCCGGGCCCTTGTGGTGGGTCGACCTCGCCAACCTGCACGATCACGTTGAATGCGGACGAGTACGTCCAGGGGAACTTCCTGAGCACCGCGGCAGGAAATCAAAGATCCTCGACTCTACCCAAGCCGTGAATAGACAGCGCTTCATGTTTGACTCGGACGGGGTTTGACGCGGACTGGCATTTCACCGAAGTCGTTGTTCCAGCACCGGGGATTACAGAAAATCCCCGAAATGGGATAATGACTTCCGTGAGAATGCGTTGCGCAGTTACTCTCTGCTTCGTCCTCGTAGGGCTTCAATCGTCGTTCGCCGTCACTCGCCACTACTACATCGCTGCTGAAGATGTTCCGTGGAATTATGCGCCCAGCGGCATGAACTTGCTGCGCGCATTGCCGATTCCGCGTCCCTGGAACGCAAAGCTCGAATGGCCGAAGACGCGCTTCATCGAATACACCGACGATACGTTCACCACGAAAAAGCCGCAGCCGGAGTGGCTGGGGATTCTCGGGCCGATGATTCGTGCCGAAGTTGGCGATGAAGTCGACGTCACGTTTACGAACCGCACCCGCCAGCCACACGACATGCATCCGCATGGGCTGCCATATGACAAGAACAGCGAAGGTTCTTTCTACCTTCCTTTCGGCAAAGGTGATCGGGTCGCTCCCGGACGTAAATTCACGTATCGCTGGTTTGCCACAGAAGCCAGCGGTCCCGGGCCGGGGCAGCCAAGCTCTATCGTTTGGTGGTACCACGCCCATGTGGACCCAGGCCTTGAGACGAACGCCGGATTGCTGGGGCCGATCATTGTTACCGCGAAAGGCAAAGCCAATCCGGATGGATCGCCAAAAGATGTGGATCGCGAGTTCGTTACCTCTTTCATGATCTTCGATGAAATGGCTGGCAAGCCTGCCGGAATGTTTTACGCCATCAACGGCTATATCTTCGGCAATCTCCCTGGTTTGACCATGAAGCAGGGTGAAAAGGTGCGCTGGTATCTGCTGGGAATGGGGAACGAAATTGATCTGCACACGCCGCACTGGCACGGCGAAACCGTCACTTACGAAGGCAGAAATACTGACGTGGTGGAACTTCTTCCGGGGAGCATGAAAACGGTCGACATGATTGCCGACAATCCCGGAACCTGGATGTTCCACTGTCATGTCGAAGACCATATGGAGTTTGGCATGATGGCCGTTTACACCATCGCGGCCCCGCCGCCACGTGCCTGCCCGGTGGCCTTTGTTGGCGGCGAATTCTGGAAGGATCCGGACAAATTCACACTAAAAGTCAAGAATACCGGGAACAAAACGATCACCAAGTTAACAATCACTCCAGAGATGTTCCTGGCGCCGCAGGATTTGCGCCGTCCCTATAATCTTCAGTGGACGTCTGGCAATCCGATTCCTTCGGGTCAAGAGCAGATTCTGGAAAAGCCGGGACTCCCGCTTGCGAGCGCCCAAGGAATCTTGGGTTGGGTCTTTCTCCCGACCACGATCAAATATGAAGATGGAACCATCTGGCGTCCAGAACACGAAGGGGAGTGCTTTAATGTGATCTGGCGGGATCCGCAGCATCCCGAGATGTTGGCCTTACCTCCGCGGCAAATTGAAATTAATCCCGACTAGAGCTAACTGATAGACACGAGAAGCTACGTCGAGTGTGGGGAATTTACATTCTCCTTTCTTGCGTCCGATGGTAGGATATCGATCTGCGCCAAGCTTCGGGCCTTTGCAAATGACGAGAGCTTCCCGATCCGTAGCATCCCCCAGGGTTGTATGCATCGAAGATTTCCGGCCTATCGCGCGCAGGAGAATTCCGAAATCCGTTTTCGATTATCTGGATGGCGGAGCCGAAGGGGAAGTCACCCTTCGCGAAAATTGCCGAGTATTTAATGATGTAACGTTTCGGCCGCGTCACGCCGTGGCGATTGCGGAGTGCGGCTTGTGCACCACGGTGCTCGGTTTCAGCTTGTCCCTTCCATTCCTGCTGGCTCCCGTTGGCTACAGCCGCCTCATGCATCCCGGTGGGGAAGTGGCCGCGGCACGTGCCGCCGGTAAAGCGGGCACCCCTTATATTCTGTCAACCATCTCCGGACATAAGTTGGAAGACGTACGGCGTGCATCCTCAGGACCGGTTTTCTATCAGCTTTACTTGATGGGAGGACGCGGCGCTGCCGAGGCATCCATTGAAAGAGCGCGCGCGGCTGGTTTTAATGCGCTGGTCGTAACAATCGATACACCGGTCGCCGGCATTCGCGAGCGCGACTACCGCAACGGCATGAAGGAATTGGTGAGCGGCAGTGTATTCGAAAAAATTCCCTATCTTCCGCAACTGCTCTCGCGTCCCGGCTGGCTCGCGAGCTATCTGCTCGATGGCGGCCTGCCGGGCCTTCCGAATGTCGTCATCCCTGGCAAGGGCCCGATGCCTTTAGTGGACATCAATGCCGCCCTGGCGGAATCCGCCGTGACATGGGCCGACCTCCGCTGGATCAGAGATTTATGGAAAGGGCCAATCGTTGTCAAAGGGGTGCTAACGGCGGACGATGCTCGCCGTTCGATGGATGAGGGCGCAGCGGCGATTTCGGTTTCCAACCACGGAGGCCGGCAGCTCGATGGTGTTCCAGCTTCATTGCGCGCTTTGCCCGAGGTGGTGAAAGCAGTGAATGGGCAGATTGAGATATTGATGGATGGCGGCATTCGCCGCGGTACCGATGTTGCCAAGGCTCTCTGCATGGGAGCCCGCGGTGTTTTGTGCGGGCGCGCCTACGCCTATGGCTTGGCAGCCGCGGGAGAGGCGGGGGTAGATCGCGCCATTCAAATTCTGCGCACCGACCTTGAACGCACGCTCCGGTTACTGGGCTGCCCCTCGGTGAATGCATTGGACCGTTCGTACGTCAATGTCCCGAAAGACTGGGATTGAAGCGTTTGAGAGGGAAGCGTCGCATATCGAGTTGAAGGAAAATGCGGACTACGAGAGGAGCTAAATGCACTGGACGCAGATCTACGATCCCCTCGGGCACTGGTGGCTCTCTACACTCGTCGCCGCCCTCCCCATCATCGTATTGTTCAGTCTTCTGGCAGGGCTCAAAGTAAGGCCACATTGGTGCGCCGTAGCAGGCGCAGGGACCGCAGTGCCGATAACGTCGCAAGAAGTAGCAGTAAAGTTCCTACCGAAACTTAGCACTTGTCCGTGGGCTTGTTCTCTTTACGTACTTCCGAAGTTGGCAACTTCTCCTTGTTTCGTTGCGGCAGGATCTTCGACAATTTCAATCAGAAATCCAAACGGATTGTCGTCTCGCGATTTCGGATGAACGAAAAATACAGTAGTTCCGCGTGAGCCCGGTCGAGGGGCTTTGTCGATCAGTTGAAATCCTGCTGCCTTCATGGCATCGAAAGCCTGCTGCGCACTGTCCACGCGGAATGCCAGATGGGCCAGCCCGCCGCGGCCGCCATTCTTGTCGATCATTTTGTGTACCGGAGAGTCTGGACCCAAGGGCTCGAGCAGCTGAATCAGATTTGGACCATCGCCAATCTGAAGGAGCGCCTCACGCACTTGGTCAGTTCCCAGCACTTCTTCGCGATGAATTGCACGAAAGCCTAGCATCTCGTAAGCCTTGACTTGGTTTTCCAGGTCACCCTGTTTCACCGCAATGGCGACATGGTCAACAAACTTGATGCCGGGAATATCCTTTAAAGACTCGTGAGTGGTCATATGGTTCCTTGCACCGTCAACCAAAGAACTGCTTGAGCAAATGTGATTATCAATTTGATTCCAAAAGCGTTCCACAAACTCTCAGTTCAGTTCCAGCGACTCTACCCGCCAGTATCGCATCCAAACATCCTGAAAATCTGGTCTTTACGCTTTGGCGAAAAAGAAATCATCCTCGGCTCCAGCATCCGCCGCAAAGAATGTACTGGACATGTTTCATCCTGCGGTTCGAAGTTGGTTTGAAGCAGTATTCCCGCAATCCACGCGCCCCCAGCTTGACGGCTGGCCGATCATCGCGCGAGGCGATTCTGCTTTAATTCTAGCGCCCATGGGGACGGGCAAAACTCTGGCTGCGTTTTTGTGGTGTATCAATTTGCTGCTCACTTCGAACGCGCGGGAAGCCATCAGATCGATCGACGTTGTAATCATCGATGAAATCACGCGCTGTTCCCGGCAAACGAGGCTCCCACGGCCCGCAAATTTCTGCTGGCAAACCTTACCGAGACCTCCAATGGAATGGTTACCGATACGGGTTTGCTAAAAGCGACAGGGTTTTGCAAACCGGGGGAACGCCTATGGGTTTATGGACGGCCTAGTCAACCCTGCAGAAAGTGTGGAGAACGGATTCAATCGCGCAAGCAAGGCACAGATGCCCGCACGACGTTCTGGTGCCCACGTTGCCAGCCGCTTGCGAAATAAAAGAAAGACTGAACAGCCGCTGGCGCAATCAAAAGTATCACTAGCATGGTCGCACATTTCCCACCGAACGCGAACAGAGTAGGCCGGTAAATGATCTCGCCGGCCTTCGCCCACTCACTATTGGCGCTCATTGTAGCCATCAGCATCCTGCTGATGCTGATCCGTCCCCGCAATATTCCGGAGGTTTATTGGGTTGGCGGCGGAGTTTGCTTGTTGCTCATCCTTAGACTGGTGCCTCTGGTACTTGTGGGCAGAGCTGCGGCCAAGGCATTGGATGTCTGCCTTTTTCTCTCAGGCATGATGTTACTTTCTGAACTTGCGCGAGAACACGGCGTCTTCGATTGGCTTTCTTCAGTCGCCGTGCGGAGCGCCAGGGGATCCTGTTTCAGACTCTTTGCGCTGGTCTATGCGGTCGGCACAATCGTCACCATCTTCATGTCCAACGACGCAACGGCTGTGGTTCTCACGCCAGCGATCCTGGCGGCCGTGCGCAAAGCGAAGGTCGAGCCTTTGCCGTATTTGTTCGTTTGCGCTTTTATCGCGAACGCAGCGTCATTTCTTCTGCCAATTTCTAATCCGGCCAATCTGGTTGTGTTTCACAATCAAATGCCTCCGCTGCGAGAGTGGCTCNNCTCGTGGCGTATGGGATTCCGTGTCTTCTCTCTGTGGTGACGACGTTTATTGTCTTGCGATGGATTTTTCGAAAACATCTCTGCGCGTCCATTGATGGCGAGGTGGAATACAAACCATTGCCAAGCGAAGGCAGGCTGGTCCTGATTGGATTGGCCCTCATGGTAGCTGTCTTGTTAGCAGCATCGTCGTTCGGTAAAGATTTAGGATTGCGCACGTGTCTCGCGGCTCTGGCAATTACGGTCGTGGTTTCGTTCAGGGCACGACGTAGCCCACTTCAACTTGCCACTGAGATCAGTTGGTCCACGCTTGCCCTTGTCGTGGGGCTTTTTGTAATGGTGGATGCAATTGAAACCATTGGCGCCATGCAACTGACACAAGAATGGCTGGCATGGGTGCAAAGGATCGGCTCCGCAACCGGCACGTTGATCACGGGGTTCGCGGTTGGTGTAGCAAACAATCTGGTAAACAATCTCCCACTTGGCTTGATCGCCGGCAGTACCCTGCATTCCGCTCACGCGAAGGGTCTGATCGCTGACGCGGTCCTGATTGGGGTTGATCTCGGACCGAACCTGTCAATCACAGGATCGCTCGCAACCATCCTTTGGCTGATCGCCCTGCGTAAGGAAAAAATTGATGTGAGTTTCTGGGACTTTCTCAAAGTTGGCATCGTGGCCATGCCGCTCGCACTCCTTGCCTCACTCGGCGGAGCGATCTTAATGCATTTTCTTGCGCCCTAATCTCTGTGCCTCTAATCACCGCGCTTGAGGAGAACAGAAAATGAACGCTAGCTCGATCATTCCATTCATCATCCTGGGGGGAGACTCTACAATCTTGCGGAGCGGCAATGAACGGCCAGCTCAAATGGTGGTTAACTACTGGAACCACCGCCAATGCTGCGAAGTCCCAGGACCGTGGCAAAGCCCCGGAGCCCCCCCCCGGCGTGGAGCGATTTCCCCCGAGATGACCAGTTAGGTACTGTGTGCAATTGTGTATGACCTATATTGACCAGCCGAGCCGGATTCTTGAGCGATATGATTTAGCCTCTTTTTGAACGGTGCGGCATTCCTCGATTGAATGATCGTGCAAAGGGACAATGGCGAACGAACGTGCGCGCGGTTTCAGCCCCGCTGGGATGACTTTGCGGAACTACCGAGACAACGAGATCATCTTTTCCCAAGGGGACCCAGCCGATGCTTTGTTCTACGTTAAGAGCGGCACGGTGAAACTCACGGTATCTGCCACGCGCCGCAAGAAAGCTATAATCGCCGTCCTGTTACGACGCAGCTTTTTTGGCGAAGGCTGTCTCGCCGGGCAACCTCTGCGGATGTACACGGCGCGATCACTTGGACATTCCAGTATCACTCATATGGGGAAGGAAAGTGCTGTTCGCACGCTCAAACGAGATCCAAAATTCGCAAAGCTTTTTGTTGCGTACCTGCTTTCCCGCGTCATTCGAGTTGAGGAAGACTTGGCGGATCAGTTCTTTAACTTCAGCGAAAAGAGACTGGCACGGGTTCTGTTGCTGTTTGGAGAGATAATCAAGGAATCAAAGCCGGAGCATTCCCTGAAGGTGAGCCAAGCAACCCTCGCGGAGATGGTGGGCACCACCCGCGCAAGGGTAAGCAAATTTATGAACGGGTTCAGCAAGAAGGGCTTCGTCCACTACAACGGCGGCTTGCAAATCAATAGCGCTCTGATCGCGAACTTCTTGCAAAGCCGACCTATGTCCATCGTCACAAGAAGGTAAAAGCAGGCTGCTATTGAACACTGAGTTTCCTGATGACGCGCTCATACACGCGCCGTGGGATGCGGATGGACCTATAACTCCGCTTCTTTGCTTGCCGCTCCACGATGTGCACGCCGGATTCACTCTCAAAACAGGCGAGACCATTTGCGGGGAATAGGTGGGGGCATTGTTGGGCGTGTGAGTGAAAGTGAGCGGATGGATTCTAACGGGAAGGCTGCAACTGATTGAAAAGGTTTGGTTGCGGGGGGTGGATTTGAACCACCGACCTTTGGGTTATGAGTTCAAAGGGAAACTGATACCAAACAACTTACAAGCGCACGGATGACACCTAAGCACCTGTAAGTACGCGCAAGAAACGCACCTCAGTCCCTCGTTTAGTCCCTAGTCCCCAATTAGTCCCCAGTCCCTCGTTAGTCCCCGTTTTGCGTCCAGACCGATTTGATCGACCCGAGCGTTCTGGCGCCCTTCACGCGTTCCGCTCAAAACCTTGTCTGAAGGTGTCGATCTGGGCGCGAGCGTCTTCCTCGACATGGTCGCCGACTCCTCTAGCTCGGACGAACGCCATCCACGCTGGATTGGCTTCATTCAACGCATCGAGAAACGCGTAAACAACCTGAGCTTCGTCGTCCGCGCAAAGCGCACGCAGATCAAGACCCATCAGAAAGGCAGGAGCCAATCCAAAGTCCTGGAGCGCAGCATCTATCACTACGTCCGAGAATATCCGCTCGCTGTCGGCTTCATATTGCAGAAGCAGGCCCCGTATGTCATCCAAGTCCTTGACTCGCCGCTGCGGATCGTCCATGAACGCGACGATTTTCAGCAGCATCAGCGCCGTCGATGAGATCACTTTCAGCGTGAGATCTGGAGCAAGTTGAACCGGCTGAGCGGTCGCGAATACGTGGTCGAATCCCACCAGACTCATCGTGAACTGACTAATGGGCCATGTGATCCGCTTGGCTTCCCGAAGCTTGGGTCCAGCTGGGATCAGGTCCAGGATCGTTGCCTGGGCGCTCCGCCATCGGTGCTCACGGTTTGCGAAACGGACCCAGCCGTCTGCAAGAAGTCGGCGTTCCAGCTCTGCGAATTCGTCAAGGTCCAAGGCGACGGCGAAATCGATGTCTCCGGTATGCCGGGACTCCGCTGGAAAATGTATCTGGTACGCAATGGCCCCGATGATTACAAGCTCCGCTCCGAGGGCCGCACAATGGTGTCGCAGGACTCGGAGGTCAGCAATTTGGTTGTCGGTAAGTTCGGGCATCGCTCAGGTGAGGAATTCGCGTTTGAGTTCTTCCGCTGCCTCGTGCGCTCTTGGATCGGAAGAATACATCAGCTCGGCATAGATCAACCACGGATGCGCGAGAGGGAACGGCTCGATTTCTCGCCAAAACGGGATGGTACCGAAGGAACGCAGAAAAATGAGTGGCCCTGCCTTGTCAGGAATGATCCGCAACTGACGACGAAGTTGGTCAGGGAACGAGTCGACGAAGATTGGCAGTTCCAACCCTCGATAAAACTTCTGGAGAGCCTGAGCAGCCGGCCCGCCAGTTACCGACCACCGAATTGATAGGTCTGCAAAAGGCTTTCGGACGCTGGCGAGCATGTCGTCTAGGTCTCTGTCGGAGGACCGGAAACGCCCGATTAGAAGTTTCGGACGCAGAGCGAACTCATATCCTCTCAACAGCTCGTCCTGTAATCGCGATTTGTCGCTGATATCAAAGCCGTGCCCCGATTCTCGCAGTACTCCGCGCTCGACCAACTGCTGTCGAACCTTCGCAACATTGCTTTTGCTCAACCCGGACGCTTCAGCCAGTTGACGAACGGACCAGCTTCCCGCTAGTTCCTTCGTGGCGAAGGTGAACAACAATTGAGCAATTGCGGGGCTGACCCGCTTGCCTTCTTTTGAAACGGCATTCTCTTTGTTTCCGATGATCGTACGCTCATAGTTTTGACCGAGCACGAGGTGCATGTTGCCAGCTTGGTCCACAAAGTTTATTCGTGATTCGATCAATCGCTCGGCAGAAGGCCGGGGGATGTAGCGTGCCAACAGCAAGAGGGGCTTGCGATGTACTCTTGCATAGAGTTTGGCATGAGCGACGAGGGCATTGAGTATCCCTCGGTCCAGATACGACCGCTTCTGTTCCACGAGGAAGGAGTAGGTTCCTTTGGGAGTGCGCACCTTGAGGGTGCCGTCGATTCCTTGATCGCGGCCAAGGTTCTTCGGAGAGAAATCCAGATCGCTGATGAAGTGCAGGGTCCGGAGCTGCTCTAGAAAAGGAGTCAATGGAGGTTCAACTCGCATAGCGTCCATTATTATGCCATGTCCATTACTAATGGACAACAAGAAATATGGACATGGGCTCCTGAAGGAAACGCGGGCACGGCTACCCGAACCGCGACCAAACTCTAGAAGATCCCGAGTACGAAGGATTGCCGGTAAGCCGGAAGTTCGGCGGATCACTCCAATACAACGCGTTCCCGATCCCTATCTTGCAGTCGCGGCAAAAATGGCTCTCGCTGAGCGATTTGGGCTGTTGGCAAGTTTCCCTCGAAAGGAATTCAGCGGCTAATCGCGGATAAGTGGATATGCTAAACTTTCTCCGCCTACAGTCAGATCTTTTGCCGCGGTTCGCGGCAAGTGACAACAATGTTAGGGTCTTTGCTGGCAACTCGCCATGTGCGACGATATGCCTGCGCTCTGAGTTACGCAAAGGAGTGACTGTAGGCACTTTGTACCGACAATATGTTTCAGCTCCTGCTTCTCAAGGGCGCACAATCCATCCATGATGTGGCCTTCCTTCTCCAATTTCAGGCCAAGGCAATAGCCTTTATTCTTTATAAGAAGCCGCCAGAGTTTAAGTATTCATCTTTCACCATTCCCAAGCGCTCCGGAGGCTTGCGGCAGATAAATGCGCCCACTGAAGACCTGATGTTATTGCAACGTCGGTTAGCGGATTTGCTACAGGCCTGCGCAGCAGAGGTCAACGCGGACAAGAAATGGGACGATCAGCTTGCTCATGGATTCAAGAAAGATCGCTCCATTGTCAGCAACGCCTCAAAACATCTCAAACGACGTTATGTCTTTAATATCGACCTTCAAGACTTCTTCGGGGCGATAAACTTCGGACGCGTGCGTGGCTTTTTCATAAATGATAAGAATTTCGCGCTGAATCCAAAAGTCGCAACTATACTTGCGCAGATCGCTTGCTATCAAAACACACTGCCGCAAGGCAGCCCGTGTTCACCAGTCATTTCTAACTTGATCGGGCATGTTCTCGATGTTCATCTTTGTAAACTTGCCTCGGAGAAGGGTTGCACGTATTCGCGATATGCCGACGACATCACTTTCTCAACGAACGAAAAGGAGTTCCCATCCGCCATAGCCCATAGAGTTCAAGGGGCACCGCATCGATGGGAGGTAGGCAACGAGCTGCAGGAAATCGTTACGCATTCCGGATTCGTCATTGCCCCTGAGAAGACCCGCATGCAGTATTGGACATCGCGCCAAGATGTCACCGGCCTCGTAGTGAACAGCAAGGTCAATATTCGTAGCGGATATAGGCGCACTGTTCGGGCGATGGCACAGCGCCTGTTCATGACCGGAAAGTTCGATTTCGTCCAAACGATTCCTGATGCCAGTGGAGCACAGGTCGCAATCAAGTCGGAAGGCACCATAGACCAGTTGCATGGGATGCTGGGGCATATCGATTACGTTGATCGCTACAACGTGAAGCTCCGGGAGACTGAGCCCGAACAGAATCCGCAAAAGGAGTTAAGTTCCAAGCATAGCTTGTACCGCAGGTTTTTGATTTTCAAAGAATTTTATGCCAATCCGGCTCCCATGATTGTGTGTGAAGGAAAGACTGATACCGTGTATTTATCTCATGCAATTCGGAACATGGCGGCGCTCTATCCCGTGCTGGCCAGTGTTTCTCCCGATAACAAGGTCGCGCTGACAATCCGGATGTTCAAATATCCAGAATCAAGCACAACAGAGATATTACGTTTGACGGGGGGAGCCGATGTTCTAAATGGTTTTCTCTGGAATTATTTAAAGGAAATCAAACGCTTCAAGGCTCCCGGCAAACAACAGCCTGTGATCTTTGTTGTCGATAACGATTCTGGCGCCAAGGGAATTTGCGGCTCGGCGAATACCCTGACCAAGAAGGATGCGCGAGTGGAACCCTTTGTGCATCTTTCGGAGAATCTCTATCTCGTAGTCTTACCGCTTCCGGCTGGTAAAAAGGAATCCGAAATAGAAGACTTTATGGGAAGCCAGATCAAAGGGATCAAATTAGACGGTAAGACCTACAACCGGGCTGGGGACTCGGATCAACATTTTAGTAAACACATTCTCTCCCAGCATATTGACAAAAACGCCCAAAAATTCGACTTCACAGACTTGGCACCTATTCTGGATCGCATTTCTGCAGCCATTCAGGCGCATCACGCCAAGAAGGCCGCTCCTGCCGTGGTCGCCTAAGCATCATATTGGCTGGTGGCGGACGGTCGCCCACCTTTAACGGCGGGCGGCCCATCTTTGCGTTGCACAATTCCCGGAGCTTTTGTGTAACGACTCGCCCGGGGGTGCATGTCGAAGCCTTCGTCGCCCTCCGCAAAAGTCGCACGTTAAAGGTTCGTGCCATCCTCCGATTCGCTGGGGGCGGATGAAACAGTCGGAATGCATGAAGCGTCTGAGGAAAGAAGCTCTTTCACGCGGTTCAAGCAGGCTTTGATCTTATCTTTCCCGTCCTTGCCGTAGAAATTTCTCCTGAGCGCAATAACTTCGGCAACGTCCATGCTGTCGGCTGTCACGATGCCCTGGGATCGGGCACGGCTGTCAGCCCCTGACAGAAAACCTCTGTGCGATAAAACCATGCCGATTATTGGCCCGCGAGCCTCCTTGAACCAGCCGGGCACTATCGCATTGGTTTTCGGTTGGCCACCTTCTTTCAACTCATGCAATGTTTGTAAGAACACCTTCATCGCATCTGGTCCGAGCTTGGACTGATACATCTTTGCTTGAACCACCNNGGGACGCTCCCCAACAAGTGCGAGGCGCGCGAGTGTCCAATGAGACCAAATGCGTCGATTCCTCCGTCAGTTCCTCGGCGCGTCAAATTCACTCGAGTTGCTCCTAATGCCTCGAGGAGTACGCACGCCATTGCCTCGTACTCCCTGTCCGAGAGTGCATCGATCGTGCGAAGAATTGCAGGTCGTGCTTGGGCTCGTATCGCCCTGTGCCGTGCCTTCCCACGTAGTTCTGGTGGAACCGGATAGCAGTGAAATGACTTTGTTTCACTTGATTGGATCGAAAAAGAGGATGATATCCCCCGTGCAGTGTGCTGGGTATTTGCAGTGACGACATAGTTCCAAAACGTCGTTATCGTTGCTTCCGTGTATGCGGCCGCCGATACTGCATCGTACTTAAAGCATTCCCGCGCTGCTTGGTCCAATAGAGACTCGCAGCTATGTACGCCAATGAGGTCCTGCCTCAACAGCCATTCGAGGAGTTGCGGCTTCTCTGGTCCGGTAGCCACTTACAAATCCGCAATAACGGCTAGCAGCGCTGCCTTCTTTTCGTTGAATCGCTGATTCAATTCTGCATTCTTGACGATCTTGAGGGGCATCTCTTCAATGGCCTTTATGCAACTATCCATGGCCTCGAAAACAATCTCCACTCGGTTTGCGTTTTGCTCAGCCTTCTTCTGAATCTCCTTTGCAGCGGCCATCGCAAGAACGTCCGGGAGCGCTTGACCAGTCCTGAACTGCTGAAAAGATGCATCGTCCGATTTAATCAGTTCCGCAAGCGCCCTGATGTCGTCTCTCCGAAGAAGGCGACGCTTTTCGAAGTCACCCAAAGCCGTCCCCGAGTCATCGCCTTCCGGTTTCGGATAGATCCAGCCTACAAATTCGTTGAAGTTAAGCGCGTTGTTAAACTTGTTCTCAGTTTCGTCCCATTCGAGCCATTCACTGACCTTAATACTGCTACGGCTAAAAAGCTCCTGAAAGAAGAGATATGATCGCTCATCTACTTCCGCGATATAGTCGGATTCTTGTTTGGCCTGCTTAAAAGCGTAGAAGCCACGCACCCACTGTCCAGCTCCAAATGGACTGAGTCCGAACCTTCGTCCCACTTGGGCCAAAGTCAAACTTTCAGACTCCATTTGTTCAACTAGCAGTTTTGCCTTGTTGTATGCAGACCATTCGACGATTCCAGAAATATGGCGAAGTCCCTGAAATATCCACGAAGCATCTGCTTCCTGGCCGACATATTTTAGACAAGGAATAGAAGCAAACGTCGACTGAATTTCCTTAGGGACGTCTTTGCCTTCTGAGTCTACGGTACCAATTAACTTGGCAGCGCAGATTCGGCGGTTTCCTTCAAGAACGACGTAACCACCTTTGCTCAGCGCCCGAACAATCACTCTGTCAATGGGGAGATAGCCATTTACCTCCATGCTCATTTTGAGCTTATCAATTCCATAGCCCTGCACGAGGCGTGCGCGGGCGCCCTCTTGAACCGATTCGAGTGGTACGTCCGAATCGGGCACATTCTGCCAGCTGGATGTTACAAACCGAGGGTTATTCGGATCCAGATATATTTGTGCAAGCGGGATATCAATTGGGATTAGGTCTTGGGAAATGGCGGACATTGTCATGGGTCTCCCATTCCTTTGGATTCGGAGGGAATTACTGCCCTAAGGTCTCCGATTCATGCACTCCTTGCAATTGTGCTTCTGAGGTCTCGTCTCAGTATATGCCGCAATCTCCACGGTTCTGGTTACAAGTTCTCCGGATGCCTAAGACTCGGAATGTTCGGACTTGCGGCTAACGACTCCCGCCCAACAGGGTAGCAGCAAATATCCCTTGGTTAAACAGAGCAATTGACTCATTGAGAATACCCCGCCGGATCAACCGTTGGAACAGGCTAGCGATTTGGTTCGGGGCTTTCCATTCTTTCCAACGGTAAAATAAAGCGAGCACGAAACACGACTCGTTTGCTCCCTTTGGCGGCACCCAGAAAGCACAGGAACAGAAAGGGACTAGGTGAAAGTCGCCACCTTCAACATTAACAACATCAA